>JANMGF010000518.1:0-8933 GCA_031374535.1 Polyangium sp. (in: bacteria) | reverse complement strand
CGATCGCCGCGAGCCCGAGCGCATACAAACCAAGCCTCATCGTGTGTCTCCCTTCCAAGCGTGTACCGCTTTCGGCGCGATTTCTCGCGCCCAAGCGGGCCCATCCTAGCGCGGAGGCAGCTTTTTCGCGCGCGCGAAGTCGTCGGGGAAGGAGGACCACGGCACGGCCTCGCCCGATCCCGCCGCAGCCAGGGACGAGGCTTGCCCGAGCGAAGAAGCCGTGAGCACGACGAGCGACATCCACACGAGGTCGGCGAGGAGGAGATGCACGAGCTGCATCCACACGGGCGCGAGCAAGAAGAGGTTCAGAAACCCCGCGCCGATCTGCACGAGCACGAGCGCCGACACAAGGCGCGCCCACGTGCGCAGCGAAGCGCGTTGCGAGGCGACGAAGCCGGTCGCGAAGAGCAGGTATGCCGCGGTCACGGCCGCGACGATCGGGTGGTAGACGCGGAGCTCGACGAACACGTGCGCGGCCGAGGACACGTCGGCGGCGAGGCCTTCGGCCAGGGTCTTCGAGGGGAAAAGCGTGTCGCCGAGGGCCGCGATGGCGCCCGTCACGCCGACGAGCACGACGCCGAAGAGGCCACCGAGGAGCACGTACGTCGGAGCGCTCGACGAGCCGCGGCGCGGCAAGGGGCCGCCCGAGGCCCAGAAGACCGTGAGCGTCATGGACGCGACGAGGAGGAACGTGTTGAGGAGATGCGCGGACATCCAGTAGCCCCGCGCGATCGACGTGTCGCCCGCGACGCGCTCGAAGATCACGATGCCGGCGCCGACGGCCGCCTCGGTGACCATGAAAAACATCGAGGCGGAGGCGCCGAAGCGGATGGGATGGCGGCGTGGGAAGGCGCGGAAGGCCCACACGAGCTGGACGAGCGTGAGCAGGCCGGCGAGCCCCGATGTGACACGGTGGGTGAACTCGATCAGCGTCTTCACGTTGCCCACGCGGGGGATCACGTCGCCGTTGCAGGTGGGCCAGTGGCTCCCGCAGCCTGCGCCCGAGCCCGTGGCGCGCACGTAGGCGCCCCAGAGGATCACGCCGAGCGTGACGGCCAGCGTCGCCCACGCGATTCGGCTGAACATTCGGGGCTTCGGATCGCCTTCGGCGTCCTGCGCCCCGAACCCCGTACGAAACCGACCTTGCGACATGCCCCCCGTTGTAGGCGCGGCTCGGCGTCGAGGCGAGTGGCTTTCCTCCCCTCGACGCGCGGGCGCCGCAGCCCTATGCCTTCAAGACGGCCGAGAGGGCTCGCTCCTCGCGCCCTGGCCCATCCCCCCATGAGCACACTCACGCTGAGCGGCCTCTTCGTGTACCCCGTCAAGGGCGCGCGCGGCATCGCCCTCGACCGGGCCCGGGCGACCGGCCTCGGCATCGAGCACGATCGTCGTTTCATGATCGTCGACCCGGACGGCGAGTTCCTCACGCAACGCGAGCACGCGGAGATCGCCCTCGTCGACACGGCGATCGAGGGCGAAACCCTGGTCCTCCACGCGAAGGGCCACAATCCCTTGCGCCTGCCGCTGCGCCCCGAAGGTCCCGCAGATCGACGCGTGCGGGTCTGGAGCGACAAGTGCCGCGCCGTCTCCCTCGGCGACGAGGCCGCCGCGTACCTGAGCGATTATCTCAAGAGGCCCGCCGAGCTCGTGTACATGCCCGAGGACGCCGCGCGGCGCGTGGACGGACGGTACGTGAGCCGCAAGGAGAGGGTCGGGTTCGCCGACGGGTTTCCGTACCTGCTCACGTCCGAGGGGTCGCTCTCGGATCTGAACGCGCGGCTCGAAGATGCGGTCCCGATGGACAGGTTCCGGCCGAACCTCGTGGTCCGCGGCGCGCCTCCGTGGGCGGAGGACGCGTGGACGAGCCTGTCCATCGGCGGCGTCGTCTTCCATTCGCGGAAGGCGTGTAGCCGGTGCAGCGTGATCACCGTGGATCAGGCGACGGGCGTCGTGGGCAAGGATCCGCTGGCGACGCTGGCGACCTTCCGGGCGCGGTCGAACCGGGTCTACTTCGGCTGGAACCTCGTCGCCGAAGGAGAGGGCGAGGTGCGCGTCGGCGAGCCCGTGACGTTGCTCGCGCGATCGTACGAGGAGGCCGGCTGACATCCGAGGATGGAGAGCCTCCCCAAGGCGCGACGCCCGCCACGACGAGCCCTCGGAGCGCCTGATTTCCGCGCGACCCAAGCCTCGCCCGAGCGTGCAAATCGGCCCGAGCTGGTGCAGCCTCGACGTATGGCGATCACATGCAGGGAAGAAGCGATCCGCTGGGTGCATCGGTATGCGATCGGCGGCGCGGCCTTCGCGGCCCTCCCGCTGCCCATCTCCTCGACCGCGGGCCTCGCCGCGCTCGAGGTCCACATGTTCAACTTCATCGGCAACGTCTACGGCGAGTCCGTGGGCAGCATGGCGAGCCTCGCGGCCGGCGGCGGCCTCGAGGTGATGGGCGCGGGCCTCAAGTTCGTCGCCACGCGCGCCGTCTCCTTCGTCCCCGGGCCGGTCGGCTTCGTGATCCGGGCGGGCATCGCCGCGATCGTGATCGAATCGCTCGGCCGCGCCATCATCGGTCACTTCGAGCGCAAGCACCCGGATCGCCTCTTTTCGCCCGCGGCTTAGGCTTGCGTTCGTACTAAGATCACGCCGTCTTGAAGGCGCTGATCAAAGTCGGCTACGCGTGCAACGAGAACTGCACGTTTTGCCACACCGCCGACATCCGCCACATCGACGACACGGACGCGCGGATCGAGTGGAAGATCGATCGCGCCAGGCGCCTCGGGGCCTCGATGGTCGTCCTTTCGGGCGGCGAACCCACGATGCGGCCCGAGCTGTCGCGCTGGGCGCGCCGCATCGCTTCGCACGGCCTCGATCTCGGACTGGTCACGAACGGCCTCATGCTCTCGTACCCGCACGTCGTCGACGAGCTCGTGAGCGAGTGCCGCCTTCGGTACGTCTACATGTCGCTGCACGGCGGCGAGGCGAAGGTGCACGGCTCCGTCGTCCGCGCCGACACCTTCCAGAAGGCGATGCAGGCGATCCAGAACCTGCACGGCAAAGTCCCCGATCTCACGGTCAACTGCGTCGTCACGACGGCGAACCTGAAGCACCTCGTGGGCCTCGTCGACAGGCTGCTGCCCTTCGAGGATCTCTGCATCAAGCTCTCGATGACGCAGCCGAAGGGAGCCGCGAACCGCGCCTTCGACGTCATCGTGCCCGACGTCGCCGTCTGCGCCGCGCGCGTGAAGGAGGCGATCAATCATGGCCTCTCGCGCCGGACCGAGCGTGGACCCCGCTTCGCGCACGACGGCCTCCCGTTCTGTTTGCTCCCGGGCCTCGAACACCTCTACGACGACCTCAAGACCCACCGCTACGCGACCATGATCGAGGCCGACGAGGACGACTTCGTCCCGGTCGACGACGTCGCCAAGATCCAGCCCGAGGAGACCTGCGGCGGCTGCGCGCTTCGTGGCGCTTGTCCGGGCCTTTACCGCGGCTACTGGGAGGTGCACGGCGCGTCGGCGCTCCGGCCCGTCACGGGGCGTCCTCGGCCGAACTCGTACAACTTCGTGCCCGAGCGGGACATCGCCCGTCCCCCCGGCGCGCCGTGCCCGGTCCGCGCCGACGGAACGAGCCCGTACGATCGAGGCCGCACGTTGTTCTTGCGCCTCAAGGATCGCATGCGGCTCTTCCGCACCGAGACGCGTGATTTCTCGGACGAGGAGCTTTTTGGCGTCAAGGAGAACGCGGGGCAGATCTACCTCGACGTGTCCACGAAGCTCGCGCCCGACGACTTCGCGAAGGACCTCCGGCAGCTTCGTCGTTCGTCCGAGTGCGAGGTTTGTCCCGAGCGCCCGCGCTGCACCGGCGCGTGGGAGCCCGTGCCGATCGACGTGTTCTCGCGGGATGACCGTGCCGTGCTCGATCTGCTCGCTGGTCTCTCGGGACACGTGCTCGATCTCGGCTGCGGCGAAGGGCCGTACCTCGAAGCACTCGCGCGGCGCGCTTCGGGCGGGCACATCACGTACGTCGGCGTCGATCCGGATCCGCAGAGGCTCGCGGTGCTCGCGTCGCGTCATCCTTTCGCGAAGTTTGTCCAGGGACGCGCGGAGGAGCTCGGCGAGGAGCTCGGCATGTTCGATCACGTGCTCGCGCTGCGCAGCGTGAACCACCTCGAAGATCCGGCGCGCGCGTTCGACGCGGCGATCACGCGTTTGCGACCTGGGGGCACGTTGACCCTCGTCGACAACGTCGCCTTTGGCCTCGTGCGGGGACGCGCGCATGCCGCACGCGCGGAGGCTGCGCCCGAGAATCGCTTCGAGCATTTTCGCAACGACGACGCGGCGCGGGCCGCGAGGCACCTCGAGGGCAAACCCTTGCGCCTCCTCGAGCGTCGCGACGTCGGACGCGGGACCAGCAACCAGTGGATGTTGCGCTACGAGCGCATGGGAGAAGTGCCGTCGTGACTGCTAATGCTCAGCCCCCTCGCAGGCTTCCGATGATCGCGGTGGAGACGGCCTTCGCCGACTTCCAGAACGAGGCCCTGCTCGGCGACGCGGGGGGCGAGCAAAAGACGCTCGCGCACGAGGCCGCCGCGCACGAAAAACGCAACTGGGTGCGCCTCTCCTATGATTGCAACAACCACTGCACCTTCTGCCTCGACTCGAATGCGCACGACGGCACGATGCGCGCGACGCAGGACATCAAGGTGCAGATCGTGGAGGGCAAGAAGCGCGGCGCCGATCGCCTGATCCTCTCGGGCGGCGAGCCGACGATGCACCCGAACTTCCTCGACTTCGTGAAGCTCGGGCAGAAGGCGGGCTACCGGAAGATCCAGACCGTGACGAACGGTCGCATGTTCCGGTACCCCGCGTTCCTCCAGAAGGCGGCGGACAACGGCCTGCACGAGATCACGTTCTCGCTGCACGGGCACACGGCGAAGCTCCACGACGCGCTCGTCGGCACGCCCGGCGCGTTCGTCGAGGAGGTCGCCGGGCTCAAAGCGGCGCTCGCGTCCGAGCGGTTCATCGTCAACGTCGACATCGTCATCAACAAGCAGAACGTCCGGCACCTGCCCGAGATGCTGGAGACGTTCATCGGCTGGGGCGTGAAGGAGTTCGATCTCCTCCACGTGATCCCCTTCGGCAACGCGTGGAGCGACGCGCGGGATCACCTCTTTTACGACCTCGACGGCAACCTCGAGTACCTCCAGCAAGCGTTCGCCTACGCGCGGCGGCCGGACATCCACATCTGGCTGAACCGTTTTCCGCCGCCTTACGCCGAGGGGTTCGAGGATCTGATCCAGGACCCGTACAAGCTGAACGACGAGGTGCGTGGGCGGCGTGAGGAGTTCGATCGGTACCTCTCGCTCGGGAAGAAGCTGAGCTGCCGCGAGCCTGCGCGGTGCAAGTACTGCTACCTCCAGAGCCTCTGCGACACGCTCGACGAGGTGCTCGACGTGCGGAAGGCCGACGAGGTCGACGTCCTGCGTTACGCGGGGGAGCCGCCGCGCGCGGGCAAGGTCCCCGAGGCGCCGGCGGCGCGGATCGTGGCGACGAACCTCGAGGAGGCCACGAAGCTCGCGGAGCAGGCGGCGCCGGGGTCGATCGAGCTCGAGCTTCCGTCGTACGTGGGCCTCGCGGAGGCTCTTTTGCAGGAGGCGCCGGAGGGCACGCTCTTCGGGAAAAAACTCGTCGCTTGTTACACGGAGGATCCCGCTGCGATCGAGGCTCTGCTCGGTCTGCCCGGGTCGTTCGAGGTGCGTGTTTTTCTGACGAAGGCGACCGAGCCCGTGATCCGGGGCCTCGGGGAGCCGCCTCCGCGGCTCGTGCTCGTCCAGAAGAACTACGATCTCGTATCGGATGCGCACGCGAACGACGTGGATACGAAATCGTTTTTCGCGACGTACCCGCACGAGATCCCCGTGGAGAACGTGCCCGCGTGTATCGCGAAGCGGCCCGTGCGGTCGGCGCCGAGGACGCTGGATCTCGCGATGCTCGGCGCGGATGCGCGGATCGACATGAACGCGTTCACGAAGCGGTACGTGGCCGACGGGTTCTACACGAAGGCGCTACGGTGCAAGGATTGTCGGGAGAACGGGTCGTGCCGGGGTGTACACGTCAACTGGGTACGTGCGCACGGGTTCGGGGCGCTCGTGCCGATGGGGTAAGGGGAGAGGCGAGACGCGCGCGTCAGGGCGTCAGCGTGCAGCCGGTCAGGATGCCGGCGAGCATCTCGGGGCGGGGCTGGCCTTCCCAGCCGCTTTCCCAGTGGAACGTCGGGTTCTTCAGCTTGCCCTCGACAGCGTATTTGCACTTCACGCTGAAACGCGTGGCCGGCAGGTTGCCCGCGAGCGCGGGCTCGCTCCAGAGACCGGCCGCGACGAACTGCACGTTGTCCGTCGACGTGTAGGGGCGCAGGGTCTTCTTGTCGTCCCCGGCATCCCCCTTGCCCCAGGTCTTGGTCGGCGTCTCGAAGTTGCAGTGACGACCCGCGACCTCCTCGGTCGCCGCGCAGTTGAGCTCGCGTTTGTCGCCCGCCACCAGCGTGATCTCGACGTCGACCGTCTGCCCCGGCTTCCACGCCGGACCCCGCGGACCGCCGCCCCCACGCTCCTGGCCGAGGAGCGCGAAGCCCGCCGCCAGCGTGCCCACGACGACCACGAAAAGAACCATGCTCTTGCCGAGCGACGCAGAGCTCGGCGGCTCCGCGCGTTTCGGCCCGGCCTTGGGAGCCTTGGGCTGCTTCTTCGCCGCCGCCTTCACAGGCGCGGCCTTGGCCTCGGAAGGCGCCTTTTTCGTCGCCTTCGGCGCCTCGGCTTTGGCTTCGGCCTTGGGCTCGCTTTTCGCTTCGCCCTCGTCCCCGCCCTCGTCCTTGTCGTCGTCTCGTTCAGCGTTCTCGGCCATGGCGCGCGGACTCTACCTTCCTCCGCCCCGCTTCTCAAACCTTCTGTTACCCTCCGGCCCTCATGAGAGCGAGCCCCCCGCGCGCCCGGATCCTCGGCACTGGCCGCTACCTGCCCGCGCGCGTCGTGAAAAACGACGAGCTTGCCGCGCGCGCAGGCACCACGGACGCGTGGCTCAAGGAGCACGTCGGGGTCGAGCGGCGCCACGTCGCAGCCGACGGCGAGACGACGAGCGACATGGCCACGGCGGCAGCCCGCGCGGCCCTCGAATCGGCGCGGCTCTCGCCCGCGGATCTCGATCTCATCATCGTGGCGACGGTGAGCGGCGACAGCCCCATGCCGGCCACCGCGGCCACGGTGCAGCAGAAGCTCGGCACCGAGCTCGTCCCGTCCTTCGACCTCGCCGCCTCGCACGCGGGTTTCCTCTATGCGCTCGCCGTCGCGGAGCAGTCGATCGCCTCGGGCGCGACGCGGACGGCGCTCGTCGTCGGCGCGGACATGCTCTCGCGGCGCGTGGATCCGGGCGATCGGAGGACGGCGGGGCTCTTCGGCGACGGCGCGGGCGCGGTGCTGGTCGGCGCGGCGGGCGACGACGGGCGCGGGATCCTGTCGATGCGGCTCGGCGCCGACGGCACGATGGCCTCGCTCCTCCAGGTCCCGGGCGGAGGCACGAGCGAGCCGATGACGCCCGAGAGGCTCGCGAACAAGCGGAACACGATGCGCATCGAGGGCCACGAGCTCTTCGAGGTCAGCGTGAAGAAGCTCCAGGTGACGAGCATGGAGGCGCTCAAGGCAGCGGGCCTGCTCTCGGACAAACTCGACTGGGTGATCCCGCAGCAGGCGAACCGCAACATCGTGGATCGCATCGCCCAGCGGCTCGGCTACTCGCGTGAAAAATTCATCGAGAACCTCGCCGACGTGGGCAATACGGGCGCCGCGTCGATTCCGATCGCGCTCGACTGTGCCGTGCGTGACGGCCGCATTACCGAGGGGCAAAACGTGCTCCTCTGCGCGCTCGGGGCGGGCGTGACCTGGGCGGCGTCGATCGTGCGGATGTGAAAATCTCGAGGGATCGGTTTGCGGATCGATGCGCTTGACACCGCGGCGCTTCTGGAATCCATTGCGCGGGTGATTTCGCGTCTTTTTCGCAAGCGTGCGCGTCGCCGGGCTCGTTTCGGTCCTCTCGCGCTCGTCTCGGCCCTCTCGCTCGTCGCGCTCGCGTCCCTCGACACCGGCTGCGGCACGACCCCGCGCGGCGTCGACTGGAACGGCAAACGGCTGCCCGTCGTCGACCTCCACCTGCACCCCGGCGACTGGGACGAGATCCCGGAGGACACGCGGAAATTCCTCGCCTCGCGTTTTCCGTTCCCGCTCGGGCTCGACGCGGAGTCGACGGCGAAGGGCTCGCTCCTTCCCGAGAGTATCCTCACCGAGATCGACGACGCGGGCATCTGGGGCGCGGGCCTCTTCGCGATCTACGCCCCGCGCACCGTGGGAATTGCCTCGAACGAGCTCGTGGCCGAGGATCTCGCGTTTGCCCCGGATCGATTTTTTGGTTTGGCTTCGCTCCGGGTCGATCGGTGGACGACGGATCGGGACGCCGAGATCGAGAACCTGAAGAGCATGCTCTCGAAGCCCGGGTTCATCGGAATCAAGCTCGCGCACGCGCACCAGCATTTCCGCATGGACGATCCCGCGTATTATCCGATCTATGAGGTCTCGGCCTCGATGGGCAAGCCGCTTTATCTACACACGGGGACGAGCCCTTTCCCCGGGACGTCGCAGGATCCGGCCTATACCGACCCGACGTACCTGGAGCCGGCCATCCAGGCTTTCCCCCAGGCGCGTTTCATCCTCGGGCACCTCGGCTACGATTTCCTGGAAAAACGCAACCTCGGCCTCCAGACCTGCATCCGGCTCGCCAAGACGTATCCCAATGTCTTCGTCGAGCCCTCGGCGCTCGGCTCCGCGGGCTCGGATCCGACGGGGGAAAACTTGAAGGAGGCCATGCGGGAGATGCGCGAGGGCGGCCGGACCG
>JANMGF010000449.1:0-3919 GCA_031374535.1 Polyangium sp. (in: bacteria) | reverse complement strand
CGCCGCCAAGGAGATCTTCGCCCTCGGCCCCGACGACGCGCACGCCGGCAAGGTCAACGCCGTGCTCGGGCCGATCCTCGGCGACGCCTCGCTCCTCCTGCTCGACGGCAAGGAGCACCTCCGCCAGCGAAAGCTGCTCATGCCGCCCCTCCACGGCGAACGCATGTCCTCCTACGGCGCGCGCATGATAGCCCTCACCGAGGCCTCGATCGCCGGCTGGCCAGAGCGCACCCGTTTCCCCGTCCACGAGCGCCTCCAGGCCATCACGCTCGACGTCATCCTGCGCGTCGTTTTCGGGATCGAAGAGGGCGAACTCTTCGACAGGCTGCGCACGCGCCTCGTGGGTATCCTGGAGCTCGCGACGAACCCTCTTTTCCTCCTGCCGATGTTCCAGCAGAACCTCGGCCCCCTCACGCGCTGGGCGGGCCTCCTCCGCGCCCTCCGCGAGGCCGATGAAATGCTTTATGCGGAGATCCGGCGCCGCCGCGCCTCCGGGGAGCGCGGCGACGACATTCTTTCGCTCCTGCTCGACGCCTCGGACGAGCAAGGAGAACCCATGCGTGACGTCGAGCTTCGCGACGAGCTCTTCACGCTGCTCGCCGCCGGCCACGAGACCACGGCGACCGCGCTTTCCTGGTCGCTCCGGTGGATCCTCGATTCGAAGAGCCTCGCCCCGCGCCTCCTCCGCGAGCTCGAAGCCGAAGGCGCCCTCCCGGGCCTCGCCCCCGAGCGGATCGCCCGCTGCGCCCTGCTCGACGCCACCGTGCGCGAGGCTTTGCGCCTCCAGCCCGTGGTCCCCATGGTCGGCCGCCTCCTCCAGCGGCCCATGCGTATCGGCGGATTCGATCTCGAGAGCGGCACGCCCGTCCTCGTCTCGATTTACCTCATTCACCACAGGCCCGATCTCTACCTGGATCCGAGGCGATTCGATCCGGACCGCTTCTTGCGCCAGAAATTCGGCCTCCACGAGTGGTTGCCCTTCGGCGGCGGCATCCGTCGATGCATCGGCCTCTCCTTCGCGCTTTACGAAATGAAGATGATCCTGGCCACGATCCTCGCCCGCGCGGAGCTACGCCTGCCCCGCTTCCCGCTCCTCCACAAGGTGCGTGAGGTTCGTCGCGGCGTAACGATCGCGCCCTCCCGGGGGATGCCTCTCGTCCTCGAGCGCCGCGCGCCGCCCCCCTGACCTGTCCGTGCCGGGCATGGCCGTAACCGGATGGAGACGCGGGGCACGCGCCTTGCTAGAATCCTGGCGCGCGCGGTGATCTCGAGCCGCCGCGAAAGGGAATCCATCATGCGCTTGCCGCTGCTGCTTCGCTTGTGCGCTGTCCCGCTCCTCTCCGTGATCGCCGCTGCCTGTTCGGGCGCGGTGGAAGAGCGACCCGACAAACCCCAGGGCACGGTCCTGCCGCCCACCCCGATGACGCCCGATCAAAAGGCCGAGCTCGACGCGCTCCTCGCCGAGGCCCAGAAATCGGCGAACATGACGGCCGCCGATTTCGCGAGCCAGTACGAGGTCCCCTTCGCCGGCGGCCTCTCCTACGATCCCGCGCAGGCCGACGGCCTCCCGCTGATCCAGGCCTCCGCGCTCGGGCTCGACGGAGACGAGCTGCAAAAGCTCCAGAAACACGGCTTCGTCATCTCCGAGAAAAAACGCTTCCCCACCTTCGTGTACGGCTACGCGAGCATTTACGCGCAGGATCTACCGCTTTACGTCTCGGCGGACTCGATCCTTTATGCCGTCCACCGCTCCTACGACTCCATCCTGAAGGCCGTGGAGATGACGTCCCTCGCGCCCGATCTCCAGAAAATGCTCGAGGCCATGCGGGGCGAGCTTTTGGCCGGCGGCGGCGCGGCCCTCGGCGCCGAGGCGCGCGCGGACGCCGATCTCTTCACGGCCGTGGCCCTCGCGCTGCTCACCGATCAGGCCGTCCCGGCCGTCGCGGGCGCCTCGGAGGCCGAGATCACGGCGCTCGTGAGTGGCGCCAAGGCCCACCAGGGAATGGGCGAGGTGAACCTCTTCGGCAGCAAGCGGCTCATGGACTTCTCGCAGTTCGAGCCCCGCGGCCACTACACCGACGCGCCGGAGCTCGAGCGGTACTTCCGCGCCATGATGTGGCTCGGCCGCGTCGATTTCCGCATCATCGAGACCCAAAGCGACGGCTCGCAGATCTTCCAGCGCCGGCAGCTCGAGGGCGCTTACGTCCTCCACGCGCTCACGAAGGGCGAAGAGCTCGAGCGTTACGCCCGCATCGACAACGCGATCCGCTCTTTCGTGGGCGAAAGCGATTACATGGTGCTCCCCCAGCTCGGCAGCCTGCTCTCGGACCTCGGCGCCGCGGACGCGGGCGGGCTCGCAGGCGTCGCCGACGCGAAGATCGCCGAGACCGTGCTGCAAAAGGGCTACGGCACGCAGCGGATCTCCAGCCACATCATGATCAACGGCCTCGGCAAGGGCACGCTCCCGCTCTCGTCGAGCTTCGCGCTCTTCGGCCAGCGGTACGTCGTCGACTCGCACGTCTTCTCGAACGTGGTCTACGACCGCGTGCAAAAAGGCTCGGTCTTCCGCATGATGCCCGATCCCCTCGACGTCGGCTTCGCCGCGCTCGGCAACGACCAGGCAGGAATGCTCCTCGGGCCCCAGCTCGAGCAATACAAGTACGCGGGCGACCTCCACATGATGCGGGTCCTCGTCGACGCGCACCCGCAAACGTTCTGGGACGACAACCTCTACAACCGCTGGATGGTCTCGCTGCGCGAGCTGTCGCCGAACAAAGCGCTCGTCGACGCGGGCTTGCCCGGGGTCGCGAAGACGGAGGCCTGGGGCCGGAGGCTCATGAACACGCAGCTCGCGTCCTGGGCCGAGCTTCGCCACGACACCCTGCTTTACGCGAAGCAATCGTACACGGGCGGCGCCTCGTGCCAGTTCCCGGACGCGTACGTGGACCCGTACCCGAACTTTTTCGCCCGCATCGCGGAGCTCGCCGAGCACGGCGCGGCGATGACCGCGACCCTCGATCTTTCGCAGAACCCCGGTCTCGCCACGCAGATCCCGGCCTACTTCGCCACCCTGCGCGACGTGGCCGAGAGGCTCGGCCAGATGGCGAAAAACGAGCGGGAAGGCATCCCGCTCACGCAAGCGCACCTCGATTTCATCAACGAGGCGGTCGCGGTGCAGATGGGGTGTGGGGATCCCGAGGGCTCCACCGGCTGGTATGCGAAGCTCTTTTTCGACAACTTCCAGAGCGTCCAGGAGGATCCCACCATCGCCGACGTGCACACGCAGCCGACCGACGAGGCGGGCAACCCCGTCGGCCGTGTCCTTCACGTGGGGACGGGCCTGCCGCGCCTGATGGTCGTGACCGCGGATCCCTGCGGCACGCCGCGCGCCTTCGTGGGCCTCGCCTCGTCCTATTTCGAGAAGGTCACGGAGAAGTTCGAGCGAATGACCGACGAGCAGTGGGCCGCCGACCTCACGCAGGCGACGCCGGCCGACGTCGCGTGGATGACGGACCTCGTCTCCCGCTAAAGAACAAAAGACCCGCCCCTGACGTGGCCGCCCGGATCGTTGACCGGGCGGCACACGCCGGCACACACATCACATCAGTCGATCCACTTGCCCCGGGTCTTCGTGCAATCTGCCTGGGCCGACTCTTTCGTGTACTTCGGCCCCGTGTAATTCACGAGCATTCCCATCGCGCTGCACACGCCCACGACGCCCTCGGTCGGGCACGTCGTGGCGACCTCGGACTTCATCATCTTGGCGAGCTCGGCGATCTTGGCCGCGTCGAATTCCGCCTTCTCGGCCTCCGGCGCCACCAGGGCTGCACATTGGCCCTCGTCCTTCGGATCCTTCAGGTAACCGACGATCACCTGCCCCGACGCGAGCCCCCGCTGGGCCGCAGGCGCCGCGGCCGGC
>JANMGF010000446.1:0-6544 GCA_031374535.1 Polyangium sp. (in: bacteria) | reverse complement strand
TCGTGGGTGGTCTTGAACCGGGCCTGTTCGATGAACTGCGCATTGCGCAGTTCATCGAGCTTGGGTCCAGCCCCTGGCTGGTCCGGGTCCCGGGGTGGACAACCCCGGGTGGGGCCTGGGGCAAAGCCCCAGCGAGGCGCCTGCACGATGAGACCCATGCTCAGGGCTGTGCCTGGTCCGGGGTGGAGGGGCAACGCCTCGGCGCGTGCTTGTGGAACACGCTCTCAGAGCCACGCCGATGCGAGGGAGAAGGCGCGCACGTTCTCGGGCACGTCGTTCCGGTAACGCGCACGGAGCGACTCGTCTGGGATCCCTGCGGCGCGGGCCTCGATCCGTCTCTGCACCTCCCGAAGAAGGCCGCGGGCCTCGTCCATCTCGCCCGACTTCGCGTACGCCTCGGCCATTACGAGCCGCGCCTCGATCTCGACGTAGCCGCCGCTGTCCGCGCCGAGCGCCTCCCCGATCTCCCGGGCGAGCGCGCGCGCCTCGGCGGTCCGGCCGAGCAGGACGAGGCTCCGCACGAGCAACGTCGTGATCCAGATCCTTCGCAGAGGGACCCGGTCGCAGAGGGCGCGGGCCTCGTGCGCTTCGCGGAGGGCGTCCTCGGGCGCGCCGCGGTGGAGGAAGATCTGCGCGCGAATGCCGTGGGCCCAGCCTCGATACCCCGTGCTCGCCTCCGGGGCGCCGAGCACGCGCTGGGCGATGGCGTCCGCCTCGGACCATTTCGTCTCTTCGGTGCAGTCGACGAGCAGCGCCGCGAGGTGGAGCTCTGATTGAAGGAGGGCAAAAGGTCCACGAATCCTGCATGCGAGATCGACGGCCCCCCGGAGCGCGCGCTCGCCGGCCTCCCGCTCGCCGATCTCGCCCAAGGCCTGCCCGAGACGATTGCGCGCGGTGATCTGGTTTCGGGTGTCGCCGATCGTCTCGAAGGCGTGTACGGCCCGCTGCGTGAGCTCGAGCTGGCGAAAGGGCGCCCGCTCGAAGGCGCGCACGTGGTCGCTTTGCCCGATCGCCAGGGCGCCCACGAGGTCGAGGTCGAGCGCCGGCATCGAAGCTGCGAGCCGCTCGACCCGGTCGAGCAAGGCACGGCAGAGCTCACGCCGCCCATACGACGTGAGGAGCGACGCGGCGAGAGGGGCCCAGAGCAAATACTCGCGCCGCGCCTCGGCGTCGGGCTCGAAAGCCTCGAAACGCGCCGCCATGCGTGAAAAGTCCTCCTCGGCGCCCACGACGAGGGACGCCCAGGTGCCATGAAAAAGGAGCGAACACTCCCAGCGGCTCCCACGCGCGACGAGCGGCAGCGCCGAGACACTCCTCCGGTGCGCGGCCTCGAGCTCCGAGCGCCAGCAATGCGCCATCACGCAGAGCGTTTGCAGATTGCCGAGGACCTCGCCCTGCGTGCCGCACGTGATCCCGCGCTCGGCGCAGAGGAGCGCGCCGGCAAAATCGTCGCGGTCGAACGACTGGCTGCCTGCGCGGAGGTAATGGATCGCGGCATTCTCGGGATCCCGACCCCGCTGAAAATGCTCGGCCAGGAGGAGCGCGTCGGGCTCGCCGGCGCGCTTCAGCCACGCGCCGGCGAGCCGGTGGCCGAGGTGCCGGTCGTGATCGGCGAGCATGGCATAGGCCCCCTCGCGGATGATCGCGTGGCGAAAACTATACTCCTCCTGCCCGGCGAAACGCGAATGAAGCCGCCGCGTGACGAGCTCGCTCGCGCAAAGCGCCGAGAGCGACGCGGCGAGGGGCTCGCGGTCCCCGAGCAAATCGCGGAGTCCACTCTCCCAGAAGACCTCCCCGAAGATACTCGCGGCCCGGAGGAGCCTGCGCGCCTCGGGCGCGAGCGCAGACAAACGCGCCTCGACCATGCCGAGCACGGTATCCGGCAGCTCGCCGCCGCGGCCATCGGCCACCGCGCGAATGAGCTCTTCCAGGAAAAACACATTTCCCTCCGCGCGCTCCACGAGCCCCGCGCCGAGCTCGGCCGCGACCTGACCGCCGAGCGCCGCCGAGACGAGATCGTTCGCTGCGCGCCGGGGCAGCGGCCCGAGCCGGACATCCTGCACGTTCCTGCCCACCCAGAGGCGCGGAAAAACGTCGTGCACCACGGGCCGCGCGAAGGCCAGCACGACGAGCGGCACATCCACGAGGTCCCGCAGCACGGCGTCGAGGATCTTCAGCGACGGCGCGTCGCCCCAGTGCAGATCCTCCAGCACCACGAGGATCGGCCGCGTGGCCCCGACGGCGGCCGTGAGCGCGCGGTACGCCGACTCGATCTGGTCGGCCATGAAAAGCGGGTTCTGCCGCGCGGCGCGGAGGCGCGGGCTCTCTTCGTCGGGGAACGGCGCGCCCAGGAGCTCACCCAGGAACTCCATGATCGTGCGCCGCTCCGCCCCGTCGGTGAACACCGCCGCGAGCAGCTCGATCTTGCGGCGCTGGGCCTCGATCGGCTCGCCCGCCGAGATCTGAAGGATGTCACGCAGCGCACCCGAGAGCAGCGAAAATGCCGAGCCGGCGCCCATCGCGTCGGGCCGCGCGATCGTGCAAGCGACGTTCGTGTGGCGCTCCTTCACGACCCGCAAAAGCTCCTGCCGGAGCCGTGATTTGCCCATCCCCGGCGGCGCCGTCACGAGCACGGCCGAGGGGCGCCGCTCCTCGAAGCTCTCGTCCACGAGATCGAGGATGTTCCGAAGCTCGCGCTCGCGGCCCACGAAGGGGCTCGGTTTGCCGAGGAGCGTGCGGGATTGTTCGCCCGTCCGGCGCTCGCCCCGCAAGAGGATTCGCCCCTCTTGCTCGACCAGCTCGAAACGCGCGTCGAGCAGCGCTCGGGTGTTCTCGTCGATGCGGACCGGCGTGCCCTCCTGCTGGCCCACGAGCGCCTCGTCGAGCAGCGCCGCCGCCCTCTCGAGCGCCTCCCCCACCGGCAGCCGGGTCGTCGCTTCTCCGCGCCCCGTCACCAGCACCACGGCCGCCTCGGGCGCCGCGAGCTTCACCCACGCCGCGCAACGCGCCGCGTTCGCCGCCTGATCCACCACGCTCCCCTCGCCGAGGAGCACGGCCACGACCGCGCCGGAGGACAGCTCCTCCACCCGCGCGCCGAGGGGCGAGGCCACACGTCGCACCGCGCCGCGCAGATCCCTCGGCGCATCCCGATCGAGCGGCGGCGAGACCGCCACGATGGACACGAGCCGACGCTCCGTCCCCGTCAGGGCGGCCCGCGAAGGCTCGCCGCTGGAACGGGGCGACCTCGCGCTCACGTCGATACGCTCGAGGAGGACCCGCACCGCCTCGCCGTTCTCGGGCCGCGCCGCCGGATCCTTGGAGAGCAAACGAGCGCAGAGCGCGGCGAGCGGCTCGGGCACGTCGGGCTGCAAATCCCGGAGGCGCGGCGGATCCTCGAGCAGGAGCTTCGCGAGCAGGGCCATCGGATGGGCGCCCTGGAACGCGGGTTTCCCCGACAAACACTCGAACAGGACGCACCCGAGGGCAAACACGTCCGCCCGCGCGTCGGCCTCCTCTTCGCCGCGCACCTGCTCTGGCGCCATGTACCCGGGTGTCCCGAGGATCGTGTTCGTCCTCGTGATCGCGCCCGTCCCGCCTCCCTGCGCGATACCAAAATCGAGGATCTTCACGCAATTGGCCGCGCCGCCCACGAGAAACAGGTTGCTCGGCTTCACGTCCCGGTGGACGATGCGCCGCGCGTGCGCCGCCCCGAGCGCCGCCGCCACGTGGCGCCCGAGCGACCAACTCTCCTCGAGAGAGAGCGGCCCCCGCTCGAGGCGCGCGAGCAGGCTCTCCCCTTCGAGCCATTCCATCGCGAGATACGGATCCCCCGACGCGGCAATGCCATGCGCCACGTGACGCACGACGTGCGGGTGCGCGAAGGTCGCGAGGATACGCGCCTCCTTCATGAAACGCGGAGCCGCGTCCTCGTCGGGATCCCGGAGGAGCTTGAGCGCGACGAGCGCTCCCGTGGTCAGGTCCACGGCGCGCCACACCGTCCCCATGCCCCCGGATCCAGCCCGTTTACCGAGCTCGAACCTTTTGTCGAAGACCTCCCCCGATCGCATTGGGATTCAGGATACCCTGGAAAAGGAGAGCGTACAAGCTTGCTTGTGGGGCGGACGAACGGAGGGCATCGTGACCGGGACGGCCGAATCGACGCGCGTTCACGGCAGGCTCGCCATTTCCACGTTCTTCCGGCACGTCACGAATCCACCGGCGCAATGCCCCGACTGGAACATGGGCCCGCGCGGCGCGCTCGTGCCCGGCAAGAAACCCGTCGCGCCCCACCGCCCGTCGAAACGGAAAGCCCGCCCCGCGAGCGCGTTCGAAGGCACGGCGTCGAGCCGCGAGAGCCCGCCGCCCTCCCACGTCCGCCAGGGTTTGTCTTCGCACGTGGCGAGATCGGCGCACGACGTGGCGGCCCCCTCGAACCACGCGAGATCCCCCTCGTCGGCGTACGTCGCGTGTGTGCCCCGCGCCGAGAGGACGACCGGGTGCGAGCCCTCCTTGCGGAGCCGGGACCACGAGAAAAAAGGCCCGGGATCGTTGTCCTCGTGGCGGGCGAGGTAGGCGCCTACGGGGCGGCTCTCCTCGTCGAGGCGCACGGTCATGTGCTCCCAGTCGCTCTCGTGATCGAAGAAGGCCGGACCTTCGTTGTAGGGGTAATAAAACCAGTATTCGAGGTGAATCCCGCCGCTCGCCCGCGGGTAGACGTCGACGTACGTCACCCAGTCCTCGGGCCGCTCGCTCCCCTTGCGGACCTCGTCGTCGAACGCCCTGCGCGTACGGCGCACGCGCGCGGCGCCCTCCACGAAATCGGATTTCTCCATGACCCAGGAGACCGACGCCGGGAGCGCGCCGTCCTGCTTGTCGAGGAGCACGAGGGGGGCGAACGTCCGGGCGAGCTCGGCTTCCCGCTCGTCCGGGAGCCCATCGCCGTCGCCGTCGCCCGACGAAAGCGGCGCGGGCGGCGTGCCCACGGCCGCGAAGACCGGATCCACCCACGAATCACGGAGCGCACGCGTATGGCCGCTGCCGAGCTCGACGCCGGCGAGGGCCACGAAGAGGACCGACGCGGTCGCGAGCCGCGGGTGGCGGCGCAAAGCGCGGGGGGAGAAAACAAGCGGGACGAACGGCATGAGGCGGGCAACCTTTGCACGCACCCCACCTCCACCGCAAGACCGGCCTCTCCGTCATCGAGCATTCTCTGCACGCTGTTTGCACGTTCAATGCTGGGGCGGCTCGTCCGGCGGGGCCGGCGCCCTCCACAAAAGTGGCACGAGCGCACCCACGGCCACGAAGACGGCCTCGATCGTGTGCCAGAGGAGCGCGATGGCGATCGCCTGCGGGAGCGTGGCGCCCAGCACGTCCGCGCTCCACGCGAACGCCCCCTCGCTCACGCCCACTTGCGCCGGGACGAACGCGCCCACGGCGAGCGAGACCATGTTCGCCCCCTCGGCCACGAGCGCGCGCGAAAGGCTCGTCATGGATCCCACCGCGCGGGCCAGGATTGCATACTGCGCGACCTGGAGCGCGCGTCCGAGGAGCATGGCGGCAATCGGGCCCGGCGGGAGGAGCCGTGTATCCCGCGCGCGGTCCTGGAAGGCCAGGACCCTCTCGCCCGCGCGCGGCGACACACGCCCGACGAGCTTGCCGAGCCCCTTTTCGCGCATGGCCACGCGGAGGAGCGTCCCCATCGCCACGAGCACGACGGCGTGGAGGGCGAGCAGGATCGTGATGGGCGAGCGCCCCGAGAGCGCATAAGCCGCCATGGCACAAGGCACGGAGATGATCCCGCCACTCACGAGGGTCACGGCCTGGACCGTCGCGGCTGCGGCGGTCGCGGTCGCGGTGCCTGCCCACGGCGCGAGCAGGGCCGCCTTCGTGGCCTCGGCCGCTGTGCGCCCGGCCGGCGCAAGGGACGAGACGGCCCGCGCCACGAGCGCCGCACGCGCGAGGGCCGCGATGGACACCCTCCGAGCGCGCGCGCCATAAGCCGCGTACGTCGCCAGCGCATCCGTCCCGACGCGCGCCACCTCGAGCCCCACGACGAGCGAGAGCCACGGCGAGGCGCGGTGCAGGATCTCGAAAAGGGCCCCCGCGCCCGCCTTTCGCACGAGCGAACCGACGACCACGATGCCGAGGATCACGAACGCGAGCCGCACGCCCCACCGGAGCGCGACGCTCCCCGCGCGGGCCTGCAAGGAAATCACCGCCCGCGGCGTCGACCGCTCCTGCATTTCCGACCCCTCCACGTCCCCCCGCCGACACGAGCGAGGTGCCCGCGTCGCCTCTCCTCGCCACGGACGTGCCAGCACGTCTGCCGTCGAGGGGAGGAGGAGCTCCTGGAAGTGCGGGAGCCTTGCCTTGGCGGCCGAACGGCTTGCCTTGGCGGCCGAACGGCTTGCCTTGGCGGCCGAAAGGCTTGCCTCGCGGCCGAAAGGCTTGCCTCGCGGCCGAAAGGCTTGCCTTGGCGGCCGAAAGGCTTGCCTTGGCGGCCGAAAGGCTTGCCTTGGCGGCCGAAAGGCTTGCCTTGGCGGCC
>JANMGF010000443.1:0-22273 GCA_031374535.1 Polyangium sp. (in: bacteria) | reverse complement strand
GTCTCGACCGGCGTCCCGCGCACGCCCACGTCTTCCTGGTCGGCCTTTCGTAGCGCCACGATCTACGCGACCAGCTCCGCCATCACCTCGGGCCCAGGTCGATCGCCATGGGAAGCCACGTAACGAACATCCGGCCGACAGGGAACCACCTGCGCCCGTCCGTTCGGCACCGCTGCGCGTCGGGGAGCCGCCTGCGCCTGTCGCTTCCTCCCCGCTGTGCCTCGCGGATTCACCGCTGTCCGAGCGGAGAGCGCAGCTGCGCGCCGTGACACGACCGCTGTAGCGCGCGGAGCCACCGCTGTAGCCCGCGGATTCACCGCTGTCCGAGCGGAGAGCGCCGCTGCGCGCCGTGACACGACCGCTGTAACGCGCGAAGCCACCGCTGTAGCTCGCGAAGCCACCGCTGTAGCTCGTGGAGCCACCGCTGTAGCGCGCGGAGCCACCGCTGTAGCGCGCGAAGCCACCGCTGGAACTCGCGATCTCGCCGCTGGAACTCGCGATAGAGCCGCTACCGCTCGCGACGCGACTCCGCCACGGCCGTGAACGACACCGGCACGAATCGCTCGCCGTCGAACTTCATGAATCGATACCGCGGCGAGCTCAAGGGCTCCGGGAAGGTGAAACGCACCTTCACGACCTCCCCCGCCGGCGAGAGCTCCTCGATCGTCGCGCGGTGCGTGCCCGGCTCGAAGACCTGCCCCACCCGCCAGGGTTTGCCCGTCGTGTAGAGCTGCTCGAAGAGCGTCGGGAAAAAGTGGCCCCGCTTCGGCCGGATCGTGATCTCGTACTCGGACAGGACCTCGGTATCGACCTCGCCCACCACGTAGGAGAGCGAGAAGTAATGGATCCGCTCGCCGCCGAGGCCCTTGTAGAGCTTGTCCACGTACGAGATGTCCGGGTTGTGCGTGATGGGCTTGTAATCGGTCACGCCCGTCGGGAGCACGCGCCGGAGATAAAGGCCGTACAGCGCGGTCATCTCGCGCTGGTGCCAGTTCAGGAAATAAACCTCGACCTTGTCCTCGGGCAGGCGCTCGTACTCGATCGTGGACGCGAGCGAGTCCGAGATCACGCGGAAGCGGCCCTCGAAGCTCGCCACGACGTAAATACACACCTGGCAAAGCACGGGCGCGAGGACGAGGTGCAAGAAGGCGACGGTATACCCCACGGCGCGGTACACGCGGCCCTTCGAGAAACGAGCCGAAGCCTCCTCGAAGACCCGCGCGACCATGTAAGCGAAGCCGATCGAGGGCAAAAAGAGGTTCCGCGGGTCGGGGAAACTCGTGGTCACGATGACCTGCCCCGCCACCATGGTGAGCACGAAAAACCGCAGCGGCCGGTCGTTTCGGAGCCAGCGCCACGCGAGCGCCCAGAAGCCAAGCGTGACCGCCCCGAGCGCGAGGGCGGCGAGCGGGTAATCACGCACGGGGGTGCTCGAAAGCACGTGCAGGGGCACGCCCGTCGCGAGGATCACGGCGTGGAAAAACCCGGAGCGGAAGAAATGTTCGGCCCAGAGCGCCGGGTTCTTCAGCGGGTTGATGTAATACACCGAGTTGGCGCCGTGCCCGAGCGCGACGAAATACAGGCCCAAAAACGCCACGCTGACCAGGAAAAACCCGGCGAGCATGGGGAGGTGCGGGCGGATCCGCGCAAAGAAGGTTTGCCCCGGGCGCTCGGGGAAAACGACGACATGCGCGAGCACGAAGAGGGGGAGCACGAGGCCCGACTCCTTCGAGAGCAAGGCGCACGTGTAGGAGAGGAGGGACAAACCCGCGAAGATACGGCCGGATCCCTCGCGGAAACGGATGAACGCGAGGAGCGAGGCGAGGACGAAGATCGCGCCCACGGTCTCGTTGCGGTTCGCGCTCCACACGATGTTCAATGCGTGGGCGTCGTCGAGGGCGAAGACGGCCACGGCGAAGACGAGAGGCCAGCGCGCAGGCGAGAGATACCGCGAGAGCAGGCGGTGGACGAGGAAAACACTGCCCGCGTAAAACCCGATGTTGATGAGGTGCGCGGCGATCGCGCTGTGGCCGAAGCAGAGGTACTCGAGCCAGTGGGTGATCGAGGGGATCGGGCGCCAGAAGTTGATCCGCATGTCCGGATCGGTCCACCAGGGCGCGAGGCCGAATCGCTTGAAGGCGACGACCTCCTCGGTCGAACGAATGAGGCCAAAGAGGTTCACGTGCTCGCGGAAGATGTCCGGGAACTGGTCGAGCGCGAGCCTGTGCAGCCAGTCGTCCGCGAAGAAGCCGCAGCGGAGCGCTGGCAAATAGAAGATCGAGGTGAAGAGCGCGACGAGGACGACGAGGCGACGCGCTTTCGCCCGCGATTCTGCGGAGGTCACGAAAGGACCTCGCCGAGCTCCGCATGGCTCGCGAGGACACGGCGCTCCCACACGGTCGCGACGAGGGCGAGGAGCGTGAACACCACGATCCGAAGCACGAAATACACCTCGAAACGGTCGAAGACGATCGCGAGGACCATGAGATCCATGTGCGGGGCGTTGCCGCAAAGGGCCCATAACCGCATGGGCGCGCGGTGCGTCGCGACGTAGGTCTTGCCGAACGCGTCGTCGGCCGGCCGCTCGGAGAGGCGAACGCCGAGAGGGCTCACCTTGGCGAGGAGCGATTGACGGTTGCCGAGCTGCCAGACGAAGACCGTCATGAGCACGCGCTGGAAGAGGGAACCGCCTTCACGCACCTTTTCCAGCGTTTTCTGGGCGCGATCACGATCTCCGCCCTGGTGTTTTCCGCTGGAGAAAAAGCGCAGATACAGCGCGCAGTGGAAATCGTAGAGCATGAGGTGGTGCGCCCACGCCATGTGCATGCCGAGGCCCAGCGCGGCGGCGAGGATCGGGCGGCCCGAGGTCTCTGCGAGGTGGTAGACGGCGGCGATCGTGGTGGCGACGTTGACCGCGTAGTCGGCCGCGCCGTCGATGGCATGGCCGGTCTCGGACGAGGTCTTTTTCAGCCGCGCGATCATGCCGTCGACGCCGTCGAGGATGGCCGATCCGAAGAGCAACGCCGCGCCCGCGAGCCGCGCGGAAAGGCTGCCCTGGACGATGCAAGCGGCGGCGCCGAGGCCCGCGCAGAGGGACAGGAAGGTGATCTGGTTCGGCGTGATGGACGTCTTCACGAGGGGCCGCGCGAGCAGGAGCTGCAGCGGCCGGTGCACGTGGAGGTTCACGGGGTCCTCCACGTCGGGAGATTTGATCACGTCGGTAAGCCGGATGGTCATCGCTAAAACGAAAGAAGGCAGGATGGAGGAGGAGCCCTCGCGAGCGCGAAAGGCGGGCCCCATTTGGCATGAAGGACGAGAGAAAGAAACCTCTCCCGCAAGAGCCCGCGCGCGGGGTCTCGCCGGTGTGAAGGAGGTTCACGCCTTCGAGGGTGGTGCGTAGGGAAGGTAGCGGAGCCACGTTCCTTCCGGTGGGCTTGTGGCGAGCGGCCTTGCGGGCCCTCTCGGCCGTGAACTATCCTGCCGCGTGCGGGCGTGGATCTCGCGCTCCGACGCGCTTTGCCAATGCATGAACGTACTTCCCCCCGGCTCCTCCGCGTCCTCGGTCGAATCCAGGCGCGACGGCCTTTTCTGGTCCTTCTTTTCGCGCTCCTTTCGCTGGTACCGACTGGCTACTTCGCGACACGAATCGGCTTTCGGCCCGACTTCGCGGAGTTATTGCCGGACAACAAGGACAGCGTCCTCGAGATGCGCCGGGTCTCGGCGCGGCTCTCGGGCATCACGACGCTGACGGTCACGGCCGAGATCGCGGACGGGAACAACGAGGCGGCGCTACGAGCCTTCGTGGACGCGCTCGTGCCGAAGCTCGCAGCGCTCGGCGCGCCGTGGGTCGAGCAGGTCGACTGGAGCTCGAAGGAGACGAAGGGGTTCTTCGACGAGAACAAGCTGCTCTTCGCGGACATCGAGGATCTACGCAAGGCGCGTGACGAGGTGGTCGCGCGGTACGAGTACGAGGTCCAGAAGGAGACCGGCGTGCTGCTCGACGAGTCGGACCCGCCCCCGCCGATCACGGCGGCGTCGTTGCGGGATCGGCTCACCGGGAAAAAGCCGGGCGAGGCGGCGGCGAAACCGAAGAGCCAGGCGGAGATCGATCGAGGGCCCCACCCGAACGGGTATTACATGAGCGCCGACGGGAAGTTCGCCGCGGTCGTGGCGCGGACGAGCCTTTCGAAGAAGAAGGATCGCGAGGAGCTGCGGCGCCGGGTGGAGCAAATCGTCGAGGAGATCGGGGCCAAGAAGCTCGATCCGACGATGGAGGTCGGGTACACGGGGGATCTCGTCATCAGCGGCGAGGAGTACGACGCGATCGTGAAGGACCTCGGGGAGGTCGGCGTGCTCGGCGTGCTCGGCGTGCTCGTGCCGGTCCTTTTGTTTTTCCTGCGCGTGCGTACGGTGCTCGTGATGGCGGGGAGCCTGCTCGTGGGGCTCGTGTGGACGTTTGGCCTGACGTATTTCACGATCGGATACCTGAACAGCGCGACGAGCTTTCTGGTGACGATCATCGCGGGCAATGGCATCAATTACGGCATCATGTACATGGCGCGTTATCTCGAGGCGCGCCGGGACGATGGAGCCGACGTCGAAGGCGCGATCGAGGCGGCCCACAAGGACACGTGGTTGCCGACGCTCTCGGGCTCGGCGACGACGATGCTGGCGTACGGCTCGCTGATACTGACGGATTTCCGGGGCTTCAAGCACTTCGGGATCATCGGCGGATACGGGATGCTGCTCTGCTGGCTCTCGACATATCTGTTCACGCCGGCCCTGCTGGCGGCGACCGAGCGTATTCGCCCGGTGTATTTCCCCAGCGAGGAGAAATCGAGGGCCCGCGGGTATTACGGCGTGCTCTTCGCGAAGCTCGCGCAGGCCGCGCCGCGGACGCTGGGGGCGATCGGCGTGGCGGTCGGGCTCCTCTCGGTCGGGCTCTCGTATCGGTATTTGACGACCGATCCGATGGAGTACGACATGCGTAACGTCCGCAGCGAGCGGCGCGACAAGAGCACGGCGCTCTCGCTATCGGTGCGCGTGGGGCACATCGTCGGTCGGATGTCGCAGGACGGAATGGCCGTCATGACGGACCGGTTGGAGCAGGTGCCGCTGCTCGAAGCGGAGCTCCAGAAGCGGTTCGCGGCGGCGCCCGCGGATGGAAAGCCGTTCGAGAAGGTGGTGACGATCCACTCGCTGATCCCGAAGGATCAGGAGGAGAAGATCCCGCTCGCCTCGGACATCCGGCGCATCGTGCAAAAGGCGCGGAAACGAAAGCTCATCAAGGACGAGGACTGGGCCGAGATCGGGCCGTACATGCCGGCGGAGGCTTTGACGCCGATCTCGATCGCGGGTCTGCCGGAGGCCGTGGCGCGGCCGTTCGCCGAGAAAGACGGGACGCGCGGGCGGATCGTGTACATCGTGCCGAAGCAGGGCCAGAGCGTGTGGGACGCCCATTACCTCATCCGCTGGGCCGATAGCTTCCGGTCGACGACATTGCCGACGGGCGAGGTGATCAAGGGCTCGGGGCGCGCGGTGATTTACGCCGACATGATCCAGGCGGTCGTGGAGGACGCGCCGAAAGCGGTGGGGCTCGCGGCGATCGGGGTCGTGGTGATCATCCTGATCGCGTTCCGCGGCAGCGCGCGTTCGCTCGGGGTCTTCGTGCCCTGGCTTTTTGGCGTGTCGATGCTCCTCGGGTTCATGTATCTCCGGGACATCAAGCTCAATTTCCTGAACTTCATCGTCCTGCCGATCACCTTCGGGATCGGGGCCGAGTATTCGCACAACCTGATGCAGCGATATCTCGCGGAGGGCGGGGAGCGGCTCGATCGGGTCTTCACGGAGACGGGCGGCGCGCTGGTGCTCTGCTCGATGACGACGTGTATCGGTTATTTCGCCCTGATGTTCTCCATCAACAAGGGGATCGCGAGCTTCGGGATGGCGGCGGCGGTCGGGGAGATCGCGTGTCTCCTCTCGTCGGTGCTGATCCTGCCCGCGTTCCTGGTATGGCTCGAGCGGCGGCGCAAGGGTGCGCAGGGCGAGGTCCCGAAGCCGGACGAAGCCCGCAGCGACGCGTGATCAAGCCCGGCCGCGGCGACGCTCGTTCACCACCGTTTCGAACAAACCGCCAAGCTGCTCGCCGTGGGCCTGCCAGGAATGACGCCGCTCCACGAGCGCGCGCCCTGCCCGGCCGAGCTGCTCGCGTAATGCGGGGTCCGTGGCGACACGCGCCATCGACGCGGCGAGCGGAGCGACCTCTCCCGGCGGGACGAGCAGGGCATGCTCGCCGTCGGTGAAGAGCCGCCGCATGTTCGGGCTCTCGAAGGTGATGGTCGCTTTGCCCACCGCGAGGTATTCGAAGACCTTGAGGGGATCCATGAACATCCCATGGCGGCGAAGCTGCGGGTTCCGGTCGGGCTGGTAGGCGGCGACGCAGAAATCACTCGCGGCGATGAATGCGGGGACCTCTTCGTAGGGGACGCGGCCCGTCAGGATGAAGCGATCCGACAAACCCGCGGCCTGGATACGCGTCTCGATATCGGGGCGCATCTCGCCGTCGCCGACGAGCAGGTAACGGATCTTCGGGGCGGCGGGATCACGATCGAGCCGGGCGGCGGCGGCGACGAGGATATCGAGGCCGTGCCAGTGATAAAATGCGCCGGTATACCCCGCGACGATCTCGTCCTCGCCGATCCCCAGCCGGCGCCGGGTCTCGGCTCCGGAGACGCCCGGGTGGAAGACGTCGGTGTTCGCGCCCCAGGAGACCTCGACGACTTTGTTTTGATAGCGGGCGGGGATGAGGTGGGGCGCGGTGGTGATGAGCCGGTCGGCGCCCTCGAGGGTCATCCAGGTGGCCTCGGCGTCGAGGATCATGCTGACCACCGGGGCGCCGAGGGCGCGGCCGAGGAAGACGCCGAGGCCCTGCGCGCTGAATCGCTCGTAAATGGCGTCCGGCCGGAACCGGCGGGCGATGGGATAGGCGGCGGGGAAATGCAGGAAAGGAATGACGTACCGCGCCGCGCCGCCGTCGCCGAGCCCGATACCGGCGACGCCTTCGCCGCTGGAGCCAACCTTGGCGAGGACCTGCACTTCGTGGTGACGTCGCAATGCACGAACGACCTCGGTGACATGCGTGGAGCCCCCGTTGGTGCCGGGGATGCCGATGTTCGGGGCGACGAAGAGGATACGCATCGCGGGGCTCGGAGGGGAGACCGCCTAACATGGCGCGTCGAGCCGGGCAAGCCGAGCCTCGGCGCACCGCGTCGAGCCCTGGTCCTCGGGGGACGCAAATGTGCCGTGACGTGAAGAGAAAACTTGCGTATGTGTCACCGTCCTGTAACAATCTGTCCTTCACCTTGACATGAAGGAGGCCACGATGCGCGAGCGGATGCACCAGGTTCTGAAGTTCATGGGACTGGCCCTTGCCGTTGTCTTCCTTGGTCCGGGCGTGGAGCTCACGTCGCAAGACGGCCAAGGCTGAGCGGGGGAAAGGGTCCCGGGCGGCCGGGACCCGAGGTTCACCCTTCCGTGCGGGCGGGAATCGGCGCGAAGGAACCTCCCATCGACCCAGACGGCGGCTTGACCCGGGCCCCCATCGTGCGGCAGCGTTCTTTTTCCAAAGCGAGAAAGAGGCTGTGATGCGGAGGTCGAGAGGAGCAGGCGCTGCGCTTGTAGCGTTCGTGCTGGGCGGAGTCGGTTGCCAGGTGATCGGCGGGCTTGGCGAGCTCGATGTCGCAGGGGCCGGCGGCGGGACCGCAGGCGCCGGGGGTGCGACCGGGACGCAGAGCTCGAGCGCGAGCACGGGAGCCGGGGGCGATGACGGGATCCCGTCCGTCTGGAGCCGGCGGTTCGGCGATGCGTCGGCGCAGACCGTCGCGGACGTCGGCGTCGACGAGAGCGGCAATATCTATCTCGTGGGGAGCTTCGCCGGGACGCTCGATGTTGGGCTCGCCCCGAACCTCGTGTCCGCAGGGGACAGCGATGTCTTCGTGGTCAAGCTCGACCCGAATGGCACTCCTTTGTGGCAAAGGAGCTTCGGCGGGGGGAACACCGACAAGGCCGGGGGCCTGTCCGTGACCGCGGGCGGCAATGTCCTCGTGACGGGCGAATACGTGGGGGACGTTTCGTTCGGGGGCAAGGCGCTCGCGGGCAAGGGCGGGCCGGATGCTTTCGTGGTCAAGCTCAACGCATTGACGGGGAACCTCGAATGGGTCACGGGGTTCGCGGGGAATGCGGCGCAACGAGGAACGGCCGTGACGAACGTCCTCGGCGAGAACACGGTGTTTGCCCTGGGCACGTTCGAGGCGACGCTGACGCTTGGATTCCAGTCGTTCACCAGCCAGGGCGGCGAGGATCTCTGGGTCGCGCGCCTCGGGAGCTCGGGCGGCGGCATCAATGATTTCTTGCCGGCGGGGAGCGAAGGGAATCAATTCGGAAGTGCGCTGGTGTTCGCCCAGGAAAAGCTCGTCCTCGCAGGTCGATTCGAGGGAGAGCTCGGCACCGGATCACCCGTCCAGAGCGCGGGAGGTTTCGACGCGTTCGTGTCGACGACCGGGAGCGCCAATGGTTTGCCGTGGGCCTTACGTTTCGGGGACGCCGGGGATCAGCGCGTGCTCGGGCTTGCTGCGAATGGGCCAGGCACCATCGCGGTCGGCGCCTTCGAGGGGGCCTTCGACGTGGGCGGGCAGCCGCTCGCCAGCAAGGGTTTGCGTGATGGATTCGTGGTGAGCGTCGACGAAGGAGGCGCGGTCCAGTGGGCGCGGGGGATCGGCGACGGCGACGCGATGATGTTCGGAGTCGGCGACCAGGAGGCAGCGGACGTGGCCGTGGGCCTGGATGGAAGTATCTTCGTGACGGGATCGGCGGAGGGCGTGGTCGATTTCGGCGACGGCGCGCTCGTGGGGCCGGGCGACGTGGATCTTTTCGTCGTGAAGCTCTCGCCGCAGGGAATCCCCGCATGGCGCCTGCGCCGGGGCGGCGAAGGCCCGCAATGGGGTCGGGGAATCGCGGTCGATCCGCAAGGCAACGTGATCGTGGCCGGGGATTTCCAGGGAACGCTGGATCTCGGCAATGGCGCGCTGACGAGCGCGGGGAGCACGGACCTATTCGTGGCGAAGTTGCCTCCGTCGCCGTGAGCGCGCCGCGGGAAGCCCTCGCGATCGGCGCGCACGGGGTCACGCTGGAGCCGCCCGACATCTTCCTCGTGCGTTTCGAGGGGGACGTGAGCGAGGAGGACGTGTCGCGGATCCTGGACGTCTACGAGCGATTCGCGACGGGCCCGGAGCGCGCGTACCTGCTCCTCGACGTGGCGGGCGTGGGCCACGTGAGCCCCGAGGCGAGGCGTATGGCGGGGATACGGCAATTGCCGCCCGCGTACGGGGGTCTCGTGGTCTTCGGAGGCACGTTCCAGCAGCAGCTCGTGGCGAAGCTCGTGACGACCGCGGGGTGGCTTTTGCGAGGTCGGGCGCTCGGAAAACCGATGCCGGCGTGTTTGAAGGACGAGCGCGCGGCGAGGGCGTGGATCGGGGAGCGGCGCGGGGCGCATTGAGGCGGAGACGCACGCGCGCGCGGCGGTGTGGATTTCGTGTGCGGCTCGGGCGACCATCCGTGCCCATGAAGACCCGGTGGACGAGTGTATTCGTGGCGATGGCCCTGGTCAGCGTTGCCTGCGGAGGCGGCAGCGGCGGCGAGGGCGGAAGCGGAGGCGCAGGCGGAAGCGGAGGCGGAAGCGGAGGCGCAGGCGGAAGCGGAGGCGCAGGCGGAAGCGGAGGCGCAGGCGGAAGCGGCGGCGGAACCGGAGGCGCGGGCGGCAGCGGGGGAATGGGCGGCAGCGGGGGAATGGGCGGCGCAGGCGGCGGCAGCGGGGGAATGGGCGGCAGCGGCGGCGGCAATGGTGGGGGATTCGCGGCGCTCGTCTCGAAGGAGGTCTACGACGCGATGTTCCTTCACCGGAACGCGCTTTACGCTTATGAAGCACTCGTCGCGGCGGCGGAGACGTTTCCCGCGTTCTGCAACGAGGGCAGCCTCGACGACCAGAAACGCGAGGCGGCGGCGTTCCTGGCGAACATCTCGCACGAGACCACGGGCGGCTGGGCCGCGGCTCCGGACGGCCCTCATGCCTGGGGCCTCTATTTCACGCAGGAGGTCGGCTGCGAAAATGGTGGTTGCACGGGGTATTGCGACCCGTCGAACCAGCCATGGCCCTGCACGCCGGGCAAGACGTACCACGGTCGTGGGCCGATCCAGCTCTCGTGGAACTACAACTACGGGCAGGCCGGCGACGCGCTGGGGCTCCCGCTGCTCACCGATCCGGATCAGGTGACCTCGAACGGCACGGTGGCATTCCGGACGGGCGGTTGGTTCTGGATGACGCCGCAATCACCGAAGCCGTCCTGCCACGACGTGATGACGGGAAAATGGACGCCGTCGGCGCAGGATCAAATGCTCGGTCGCGTGCCCGGGTTCGGGATGACGATCAACGTCATCAACGGCGGGCTCGAGTGTTACCAGCCGACGAACGCCAAGGTCGAGGACCGGGTCGGGTTTTACCAGCGATACACGCAGATGCTCGGCGTCGATCCCGGGCCGAACCTGTATTGCGACAAGATGAAATCGTATTGAGGAGGCTGGGTCGGGGAGGTGGGATTTGAACCCACGACAACGAGCACCCAAAGCTCGTGCACTACCGGACTGTGCGACTCCCCGGGCGTGGCCCGCTGCCGAGCACCGCGCGGCGGCACTCTAGACGAACCCGACGCGTAGGGCAAGGGGGTTCGCGCGCCTCGAACCCCCGCCCCGAGGCCCGCCTAGCGCAGGTTCTCCACCAGATATTCGATCGACCGCTCGGTCGCGTAGCGGCGCGCGGCAGGCGCCCGGTACCCGTGGCGCTCCCCCGGGAACACCAGCAGATCGAAGCGCTTGTTCGCCGCGACGAGCGCGTCGATGAGCTGCGCCGTGTTCTGGAAGTGCACGTTCTCATCCATGAGCGCGTGCATGAGGAAGAGCTTGCCGCGCAGGTTGCCGGCGAGCTTCGTCAGATCGGACCCCTCGTAGCTCTTCGCGTCGTCCTTGGGCAGGCCGAGGTAACGCTCGGTGTATGCGCTGTCGTAAAGCCGCCAATCCGTCACGAGCGAACCGGCCACACCCACGTGAAAACGATCGGGCGCCTTCAGCAGCGCGAGCGCCGCCATGTACCCGCCATAACTGTGGCCAAGGATGCCCACGCGGGTCGCGTCGACGTAGGGGCGCTTGGCGATGGCGTCGAGGCCGGCGATCTGGTCCTCGAGCTCGACGTGGCCAGCATTCTTGTAAAGAGGCGCCGCGAACGCCGGGCCTCGCCCCGAGGTGCCGCGGTTGTCGAGCTGGAAGACGACGAAACCCCGATCGGCGAGGTGCGCCCGCATGAGGTTCGCGCTCCAGATGTTGAGCACGGTCTGCACGCCGGGACCGCCGTACACCATCACGACGACGGGATACTTCTTCCCAGGCTCGATCACGCGCGGCGGGAGGATCGAGCCATAAAGCTTCACGCCGCCGGGCCCGTCCACCGTCACGGTCTCGGGCGCGCGCAAGCCGAGGGAAGCGAAATCGGGGTCCGCCGGGAGCGTGATGTCCCCGAGCACCGGGCCGCCGAGCTCACGAATGACGACCTTCGGCGGACGATCCATCGCCGAATGAATGTCCGTGAGGATCTTCGCGCCCCGATCGACCCCCGCGACATGCACGCCGGGCTCGTCGGTCCAGCGCTTCGGCTCGCCGCCGTCGAGCGACACCGAATAGAGGTGCCTGTCGAGCGGCGCGTCCTTGTGATCCGCAATGAAAAACACGCGCCCGCCGGCCTCGTCGACCCGGCCGAAGCGTTGCACGTCCCATTCGCCCGAGGTGAGGAGCTTGATCGGCGCTCCCGTGGCCGTGTCCCGGAGCTCGATGTGGATATGGCCCCCCGCGTCCCGGGTCCACAAAAACCGCGGCGATGTCTCCAGCGGCTCGAAATCGGCGGGCTCGATCCACGTGGGCGAGGTCTCCGAGAAGAGCTCCTTCGTCTCGCCGCTCTTCGCGTCCACGCGCACGAGCGCGAGGCGACGCTGGAGCCGGTCGAGCGTCTGCAAATACAGCGCATTGCCGTCCGGCGCCCAGCGGAAGCGGACCATGTAGCGCTCGGCCTCGGCAGGCCATTTCAACCAGGTCGTCTTCTTCGTCTTGAGATCGACGATCCCCGCGCGAACCTTGGGGTTCTTGGCGCCGGCCGCGGGGTATTTCTGCATCATGAGGTCGGGCGCGTCGCCGCGATAACCGAGCACCGGATGCTCGGGGACGTCGCGCTCGTCGACCTCGAGATAAGCGAGTTTGTCGCAGCCCGGGGACCAGAAAAATCCGTGCGGCTCGTCGAGCTCCTCCTGGCCGAGGAAATCACTCTGCCCGCGCGTCGTGCCGGCAGGACCTCCCGTCGTGAGCCGCGTCTCCTTGCGTGTCGCGACGTCCACGACCCACAAATCATCGGCGCGGACAAACGCGACCCGCTCGCCCGTCGCGCAGATCTGCGGGTCGAGCTCAGGCTCCTGGGTCTCCGTGAGGCGCGTGATCGCGCCGCCCAGAGCACGCACGAAGACGTCCCCCGCCGCAGGCAAAAGCATGACGGGCGCCTTCTCGGCCCACTGGTACGAGACAATCCCCATCGCCCGCTGGCGCTGGCGTTCGCGCCGGAGCTCCTCCTCGCGGGAGAGGGGCTTCGAGGCGCCCGGAAGATCCGAGGCGCGCAGGAGCACCTTCGACGAGCGCGTCGCGAGGTCGAACGCGAAGAGCGACATCGTCATGTCCCCCGACTCGCTCGCGAGATACGTGACGAGCTTGCCGTCGGGCGAAGGCATGGCCGCGCGCGGGATGTTCCACCCAGGCTCCGGCATCTTCACCATCCGCTCGAACGTGATGGGGCTCTTCTCGGGACCGAGGATCGAGCCGCGCGTCGCATCGGCAGGCGTCGCGGAAGCCGGCGTCCCGTCCTCCGCGCGATCCTTGGTCATCTCGTTGAGGAGCGGCCGCTTGGGCCACGGTTCGCCCCCTGCCCCGCCGCAACCGGAGAGCACCCCCGCGAGCGCGAGCACGCCCGCCAAACCCTGTGCCTTGTGCATGCCCTCGGTTAGATCGAGCCGGAGCCCGAGTAAAGCCGGGATCACTCGGGCAACGTACCGCCCTCCGCCTCGGGAGCCGTCGCCGTCGGCGGCGGGGGCACACTCTTGGTCGTCGACACGATCCGCACGCGACGCACGCGACGGCCCACGACGTCCGTCACGACGAGGGTGTACCCCTCGCACTCGACACGATCTCCAGGCTCGGCGGGGTGCTCGAGCCGCTCGAGGATGTAACCACCGACGGTCTCGACGGTCTTGGCCTCGGGCAGGAGGACGATCTGCACGTCACGCTCGAGGTCCGCGAGGAGGACGCGGCCGTCGACCTCCACGATGTCCGGGCCACGACGGTGGATCGGCGGGACCTCCTCGTCGTTCTCGTCCCGGATCTCGCCGACGATCTCCTCGAGCACGTCCTCGATCGTGACGAGACCGACGAACTCGCCGGTCGGGCTCGTCACGATCGCCACGGGGATCTGCTTGGCCTGCATCTCGAGGCGGAGGCGCTCGACGGAGGTATTTTCGCGGGCGAAGATCGGCTTGCGGAGGAGCTCGGCGACACGCGTGGCCTTGCGACGGCCCGAGAGGACGTCGAAGAGGTCACGAAGGTGCAGGTACCCAAGCACGGTGTGGCCCTGGGTATCGAGCACCGGATATCGGGAGTAGCCGGCCTCGGCGACGATCTTCACGGCCTCGTCGATGCCCATCGCAGCCCGAAGCGTCGCGGCCTCGCTGCGGAGCGACATGACGTGGCGCGCGGTGCGTCGGCGTAGATCGAAGATGCGCACGAGCATGCTGCGCAGCGTGGGATCGAGGCCGGCAGGGCTCCGCGTGAGGAGGATACGAAGCTCCTCGGAGGTGTGTGCGATCTCCTCATCGCCGGCAGGTTGAAGGCCAAAGAGCCGGACGAACGCGTTGGCCGCCGAGTTGAGGACCCAGATGATGGGCCACATCAGGAGGAAAAACACGTGGAGCGGCTGCGCGGTCCAGAGCGTGACCTTCTCGGTGCGCTGGATGGCGAGGGTCTTCGGCGCAAGCTCACCGATGATCGTGTGCAGCGACATGATCAAGGTGAACGCGACGCCGAGGGAGATCGCGTGCGTGGCCTCGGGGCCGATGCCGAGCCGGATGAGCGCGGGTTCGAGGAGATGCGCGACCGCAGGCTCGCCGATCCAGCCAAGGCCAAGGCTGGCAAGCGTGATGCCGAGCTGGTTGGCCGAGAGGTACTGGTCGAGGTGCTGCGACATCGCGAGGGCCCGCTTGGCGCGCGCGTCGCCGCTGCGCACGAGCTGCTCGAGGCGCGAGGGGCGCATCTTGACGATGGCAAATTCGGAAGCGACGAAAAATGCGTTGAGCAGGATGAGCAACGCCGTCGCGAGCAGGTAAAAAATCGTAGACATCGTACGGACCGTCCCCCGGAAAGGGGAGAGCGCGCCGGACCATGGCGCGTTCTCCCTGCGACGACCGCTCTAGCCGCGACCGCTCTAGATGCGAGCGCGCAAGAGGATCTCGCGGCGCAGATCGGACCCTTCGGAGAGCCCCTCGACAAGCACGTCGGCCGGGCACTGGCCCTTCTCGACGAGGCTGCCGAGGCGCGCGAGATGCACGCGCTCGTCCTTGCCATTCCGCATCCGGGCGCGTCGCGCCAGGCCTCCCTCGGCGATCACGAGCACCCGCTCCGCGAGAGCCGCGAGCTTCTCGCCCCGGAACGTCGCGCCGAGCGCCCGCTCCGCGATCGCCGGACGCAGGGCCTCGAGCTCGGCGTAGGTGAAGCTCTCGGTGAGCGCCTCCGCCTCGTCGAGCGCGCGATCGTCGTAGAGGATGCCCGTCCAGAGCGCCGGGAGCGCACACGTGAGCGCGGCCGACTGCGAGTCCGCGCCGCGAACCTCGAGCGTGCGCTTGAGCCGCACCTCGGGGAACAACGTGTTGATGTGCGTCTGCCAGTCGGTCGAGGTCGCGCGGTGACCACGGAAGCCGTGCTTCAGGAAGCTGCGGAAGGACTGGCCCGTGTTCTCGAGGACGACGTCGTCACGCTTGATGAGGAACATCGGCGCGTCGAGCGCCCACTCGACGTAGTCGACGAACCGCTTGCCCTGCTCGAGCACGCCCTCGAGCAGCCCCTGGCGCGCAGGATCCACGTCGAGCCAGGTGAACGCGCGTCGGCTCTTTCCGCCCCAGAGCCCGCCCTCGAAGAACGGGGAGTTCGCGAACATCGCCGTGGTGACGGGCGCGAGCCGGAGCGAGATCCGAAGCGCGCGCATGGCGCCCTCCTCGCTCGAGTAGTCGAAGTTCGCCTGCACCGTGGCCGTGCGGCGCATCATGTCGAGGCCACCCGTGCCACGCGTCGGCAGGTACCTACGCATGATGCCGTACCGCGACTTCGGCACCCACGGCAGCTCCTCCTGCCGCGCGAGCGGATGGAACCCGATGCCGAGCCAGCTCAGGTTGAGCTCGCCCGAGATGTCGCGCAGCTCCGCGAGATGACCACTCATCTCGAGGCAGATCTGGTGGTTGTTGTCGAACGCCGCGCCCGAGAGCTCGAGCTGGCCTCCCGGCTCGAGCGTGACCGACGCGCCCGCGCGCTCGAGCGCGATGATCGGTCCCGTGGGCGACTCGCGATCGATCCTCCATCCGTGACGCTCGACGAGCGCCTCGAGCACCGTGAGCACGCTGCGCGCACCCTCGTAGGCGAGGGGCGCCCCGGTGGTCGTGTCGACGCCGAACTTCTCGGCCTCCGCGCCGATCCGGTAACGATCGCGCGGCTTCATCGCCGCGTGGAAAGGGATCAGAAGATCATCGATGCCGCGGATGATCTCCGGCTGATTCGAGAGGCTCGCTTCGGCCATTCGTCGTTCTGTTCTCGGTAGGGGGTCTTCGGGTCTACACGGCCTGCGGCCACATCGGAGAGCGCTCGGAGCCGGACCCCTTCGGACCCAGGACACGCGCGAGGACTGCCACGTGTTTCGCCGTGGTCCCAGCCCCTCCGCCAACGAACCTCGCCCCTGCGTCCACCAGACGTTTGCACGCCGTGGCCCACGCTTCCACGGAGCTCGTGGTGTCCGGCACGCCATGCTGACACTCGGGGCTCGCTGCGAGGAGCACCCCCACCCGCGGAGCGCCCGCGCGCATCACGATTTCGAGGGCCGTCCTGGCCGCGGCTTCACTCGGCACGTCCACGAGCACTGCATGCACCCCAGCCTCGACCGCGGTGCGCGTCCCCTCCTCGAGCGAGTCCCCGTCCACGACACGCTCGCCGTCCGATGACTCGAGCAAAGCCCACGTCGGCAGCTGCGTCGCGCACGCGCTCACGATGGCCGAGAGCCTCGCCATCCGCGCGAGCTGCGTGCCGTGCCGGAAGGCCTCCGGCGAGAAACCGCGCGCAATGATGAGCTCACATCCGGACGTCGAGAGGCGCGTCGCGTGCATCGCGTACTCTTCGGTGATCCGCTCCGGCAGCGCCGGCGCGATCCAGCGCGCTCCGAGCAAACCCGCCACTGCGACCGGCCGATGCGCGGTCCCCGCCGCCTCGAGCGCGAGGTCGACCGCCGTGCCCGTGAGCGCCGCCGAGCGGAACGCCATGCCGATCTGCGCGAGCGCGCGCGGCATCGTCTCGTCCGTGAGCGAGATGATCACGTCGGAGCCCGCGGCGATCTCCTGCCGGTAGTGCTCCGACACGGCGCCCGGATTCTCGCGCATGGCGCGACCGAGCGGCGCTGCGCCTTCGACCTCGACACCCCTCGCCGCGAAGGACGAGACCGGATCGCCACCCAGGACGAGCGGGCGCCCCGCATCGAGGCGGGTCAGGAGGGCATCGAGAGAGCTCACGTCATCACGCGGGGATTCGGGGGCCGGGCTCGGCATATCCGAGATCAGCCGAAAGCCGTTCGACAGCAGGACGAACCTTCGTCCCCTTCTACCACTTCACCTGGAAACACGGAACCCGAGACGCGGCAGGTACGTGCATTTCCCGTCCGGGCCATCGCTCGGGCTGTCATGCGTCCGTCACACGCCGCGTCGAGCCCACGCATCAGGCCCTCTGCGCCCTGGTGGCCTGTCCGCTTCCGCGACCCGACCGGCCGGGCAAGAACTTTCGATCGAAAAGGCGCACGCGACGGACGAAAAGGTCGAGGAGGAAGACCGCGATGGCCGCGTACACGAAGCGCGTCCAGAGCTCCTCGTGGTACGTGACCTTCTCGCCGGCGGGGTCGAAGATCGCCTGCACGGAGGCGGGGTCGACCGTCGCGCCCGTGGCGAGGGCCGCCTTTTCGAGGGTCGAAAGGTCTGCCTCGAAGCTCGCATACTCCTTCGGGTACGGGTTCGACACGTGACCAAAACTCACGGCGACCTGCTTCATCGACCCGCCCTCGGCCTCGCGCAGGTGCTCGGCTCGGAGGAGGAACGAGCCGTATTTGTCGATCGGCTGATCGACCTCGTAGCGCCCGGGCGCCGTCTGCCGGAAGTCCACGACCTTCGTCTCGCCGCCCGGCTCGGGGCCGATGATCGAGAGCTTGGAGGTCAAATTGTTCTCGAACCGCTCGTCGGCGCCGAAGGCGTCCACGGACGCGCGGAGCCGCCCGCCCACGACCTCGGCCCTCATGTCGAGCTCGCGCCGGTGCTTCTGCCGCATGTGCTCGTGCACGAGCTGGCCCCAGAAGCGCTCGAACCCCGGCCACCTGAGCCACTCGACCGCCCAGCGAGACTTCACGTCGCTCGTCCACGCGAGCGTCCAGCCGAGCCCCACGCGCCAGCGCGCGAGGATGGGCTCCTGCGTGTCGCTCTGGAGCAGCTCGACCGCGGGCGGCGGCTTCATCTTCGTCGAGACGTAGCCGTGCAGGTTCGGCGCCGTGCGCACGTCGATGCCGCGCAGGAAGGCCGCGTCGCCCACCTGCGTGACGGGGAACCACTCCTCGACCGCCGCGGCGCGCGCGATCATCTCCGTCTCTTTCGTGAAGATGCGCGGCAGGTTGTTCGCGTCGGGGACACTGTGATATCGGCCTCCGCCGACATCCGCGATCATCTTGAGGAGCTGCTCGTCCACGTCGCCGCCGAGCCCCACGGTCGTCACCGTGATCGACTCGGCGATCATGGCCGAGACGAGATCGCGGATGCCCGAGTTCGAGGCCTTGCCGTCCGTCAGCAGAACGACGTGTTTCTTGCGGGCCTGCGTGACCGTGAGGTCCTGGTAGGCCGCGTCGAGCGCCGGAAAGATCTCCGTGCCGCCGCCCGGCTGGATGCGCGCGATGTCGCCTGCGATGCGCGAGCGGTTGCGCGCCGGCTGCATCTTCACGTACCGCGTCGGCGCCGAATCGAAGGCGATGACGCTGATCAGATCGTCCGAGGAGAGCACCCCCGACGTCGCCTTCGCCGCGGCCTTCGCCATCTCGAGCGGCAAGCCGGTCATCGAGCCAGATCGATCCATGACGAGCACCAGCGCGACGCTCGGCATCTCCTTCTTGCGCTCGTTGTCCATGCGGACGGGCAAGAGCCGCTCGATCGTCGAGTGGTACCAGCCGCCGAGCCCATAACCCGACTCGCCTCCCGCGAAGAGAAACCCGCCGCCGAGATCACGCACGTACGTCTCGATGAGCTCCTGCGCCTGCAGCGAGACGGCCTCTTTCGGCGTGTCGCTCAGGATCACGAAGTCGAAACGCTCCATCTCCTTGAGCGAGCCCGGGAACCCCGCCGGCGGCCTCACGTCGACGTCGAGCTGCTGCGCCGTGAGCGCGCTCGAGAGCGGACCCGCGTGCTGCGGCGTGCCCTCGATGTAGAGCACGGCCGGGCGCCCGGGCACGTCGATCGTCGTCGCGTACTTGTTGTTCTCCTTGAACTTGTCGGCCGGGATCTCGTCGACCTCGAACGCGTACGTCACCTGGCCCGCGATCCGCACGACGCTCTTGAAGATCACGTCGTTCGGCCCGGCCTTCAGATCGAGCTCCTTGATGCCCTCGAGCCCGTTCAGCGCCTCGCCCTGGTAGAGCCGCGCGCGCGCCTTGGTCGCCCGCGTCGCGTAGATGTCGGCGTGGATCGCGAACGTCTCGCCGACCTTCACGCGCTCCGGCATCTTGAGCTCGCGCACGGCCACCTCGGGCGGCGCGGGCCTGCGGTACGGGACCGTGAAGAGCCGGATGCCGAACTCCTTGGCGCGGTTCGACTCGGCGAGGATGTCGCCCTCGGTCTGCACGCCGTCCGTGAGGAGCACGGCGCGCTTCAGGTACCCCTGCGGATAGAGGCCGTACGCGAGTTGCACCGCCGCTTGTAGGTTCGAGCCCGCGCCGAGGGACTCGGCTTGCGCGCTGGAAGAGCTCGCGTGCCGCGTGATCGGCGGCGGCTTGGGGTTCTCGTCGCCTTCGGCCTCCGGCGCCTCGACGACGCGTGGCCTCTTCGCGAACGTGACGAGCTTGACGAGTCCGTCCTTCGGTTTCTCCGCAAAGCCCCGCTGCACGGCCGCGCGCGCGTCATCGAGCGCCTCGTCCGTCACCGAGTCGGAGACGTCGACGAGGTAGACCGTGCACACCTTCTCGGTCGTCGCCGTACGCGCGAGCCGCGAGAGCCCGAGCGCGAGCAGCGCCACGAACGAGATCCGCAAGAAGACAGAAAGCACGCGCTGCGGCCACGGCAGATCGGCGAGCGACTGCGAGAGGACCGCGACGAAAAACGGCGCGAGCAGGATCGCCCCGAGCATCTTCGGGTTGAGCAGCTCGTAGGTGACCCCGCCGCGAACCCACGAAATCGTGGGATCGGGATGGAGCAGGACGAAACGCCGGTAGGCCCAGAAAAGAAGCCCTGCGAGCGCGAGGCAGGTCGTGACCCAAGCGATGACCCGGAGGCGCTTTTTCACACTGTCACCCTCCGATGATACGTGAGCCACTCGATCGCGGTGACGAGCAGCACTGCGGCGAGCAAGTAGATCCAGATCTCGCGTCGCACGCCGACCTTGAACTCACCGACAGAGCCGGCCGTACGACCTCCAACGACCAGCTCGGTCGCGGGCGTGATCGCGCTCTCGGCGGGATCCACGAGGTTCGCCGCGAAGGTCGTCGTCTCGTCCGGGCCCGTGGAAAGCTTGTAGAAGCCCGCGTGCTGGCCGAGGAAAACCGCGCGGCCATCCTTCACGGGCACAGAGCGTTTCGAGCCATCGGGCAGCTCGAGCGTCGCGCTCTCTGCCGCGGACGAGGCCGGGATCTGCCAGACCGCCCCCGTGCGGAAGGAGGAGATGTACTGGACGTCCTCTTCGACGAAGTCGTTGATCGTGTTGAGCAGGAAGATCGGCCACGAGATGCGGAGCGGGAAATCGCTCTCGCGCACGTCGAAGCCGAGCGCGACGAACTTCACGCCCGCACGGCTGCCCGCGATCAGGATCGGCCCCTTGTAACTCTTGCCGATCACCTTGTCCTCCTTCTCGCCCTTCAGCGGACGCGCGCGCCCGATGTTGACGTCCGAGAGGACCGTGTAGCGGAGGATCGGGTGCTTCTCGTCGAGCTCGTCGAAGCCGAGCCGGTAGTTGGGGTCCGTGTCCTCGACGGCCTTGCCGACCTCGAAAGGAACGTTCTCCCCCGAGGGATCGAGGTAAAGCAGGCTGCCACTGCCCGGCGCCACGTTGGGTGTCACGCCGTCGAAGATCGTGACCTCGAAGTTACCCTTGGCGGGATACTTCGACGGATCGACGCTGGTGACCTCGAGGTACTCGTCGAGCAGCAGCGCGGCCTCGAGGAACATGTTGCCCGTGGTCACGACCTGCACGCGGGCGCGCCTGCGCTCGGGCAAAAGCGCGAAGGCGTGATCGTCGGCGGGCAGATCGTCGTGCGCGCTGTTGGCGAAGGCGATCTTCGCCTCGAGCGTCTTCGAGGCGCCCGAGAGGTTCGGATAGAACCGCGGCAGCCGCTCCTTGGGCCCGAGCCGGAGCTGCGAGAGGTCCGTGAGTTGTCCGTCGCCGAAGAGCGAAAGCTCCACGTCGACCGGCTCCTCGTTCGTGTTCGTGACCTCGAGCATCACCTCGTAGCGGCTCTTGTCGAGCGGGTACCGCCGCACGGAAAAGCCCGTGATCGCCACGTTCGTCGAGCGTGCTCCGATCGGCACGTACGAGACACGCACGTCGCCGAGATCCACCGGGCCCGCGCCATCCACCGCAGGCCCGAGCGCGCCGTCGGACACGACGATGATCTCCGGCGACGAGAGCCCACGCAACGTGTCGGCCCCGAACCGCAAGCCCCGCGCGAAATCGGCGCCCGCGTCCGTCGCCTTGATCGAAGCGACGGCCGCCTCGAGCTCGGGGATCTCGCTCGTCATCGTGGAGAGCGGCGTCACGGCCGCATCCATCTGCGCGACGAGCATGCGATCGCTGCCCGAGAGGCCACGCGCCATGCGTTTGACCTCCTCCTTTGCAGCCTCGATGCGTGAAGGCGCGGCGTCCGTGGCCTTCATGCTCGCGCTCGCGTCGACGAGCACGATGATGTTCCGGCCCTCGAGGATGTTCGCCGCCGGCCGCGGATCGCCGAGCGCGAGCAGGAGCAACGCGAGGAGCGCGAGCTGCAGGAGGAGCGAAAGCAGGCGCTTCAGCTGCGAGAAGAGGCTCGTCGCCTCCTTGTCGCGAAGGATCCGCTCCCAGAGCTTCTCGAAGGGGACGGCGACGGGCCGACGGCGGAGCTTCAGGATGTAGAAGACGACGACCACGCTGCCGGCGAGGGCGCCGATCTGAAGCAGGGTCGCGAGCGGGACGCCGACGAAATGCATGGCCTACCGGAGGAAGCCGCCGCGACGGAAGACGCGGAGGATGAGCTCGTCGAAGGACACGTCGACGTCGGCGCGGAAGTAACTCACCTGGCGCGTGGTGCAGAACCGCTGCACCTCCTCCAGATAACCCTCGTACGCCTGCTGGTATTTCTCGAGCACCTTGGCCGTGACGGTGACCTCACGCTCGTCGCCCGTCTCGCAGTCGTAGACACGCACGTCGCCCTTGATCTGAGGCCGCGCGTCTTGCCCATCGACGAGGTGGATCACGTAGGGCTCGAAGCGATTGAAGCGCAGCACGTTGATGCCGCGCTCGAAGCCCTCGGGGTCGTAAAGATCGCTGAGAACCACCGCGAGGCCCTTGCGTTTGTGTTGCGCGACGAAGGTCTTCATCGCCTCGCCGAGATCCGTCGGGC
>JANMGF010000407.1:0-8288 GCA_031374535.1 Polyangium sp. (in: bacteria) | reverse complement strand
GAGCCACGCTCCGGCACCTGCGAGCTCGCGGTGGAGCCCCGGATCGCGGGCGAGGTCTTGCCACGGCACGCCGACGATGCCGGCGAGGAACACGAGATCGGGCGTACGCACGACGGGGACGCCCTCGGCGGGGCGGGCCTTCGGGAAGAGGGGGTTGTCGACGATCTGTCCGTCGCGGGTCGCGATCGTGGGGCTCGAAAACGCCTTCACGTAACGATCGGTGGGGTAGAGGAAATCGACGCCGAAGCGGCGCTTCTGATCGAAGCAACGCAGGTCGACGGGGTCCTCGGAGGCCTTCAGCATCACGACGTTTCCTTGGTCGTCAAAACATCCCGGATCGGCGGGGCACCCTTCGGGCACGGACAGGCCACACGAGGTGCAGCACGCGTCGTTCGGATCGATCGCGCACTCGGCGCGGGGGCGCGGCATCGCGGCGGTGTCGGCGGCGCGGAAAAAGAAGCTGCTCTCCTTGATGGAGCAGTCGTTCTCGTCGCTCAGCATGAGGATCGCCACGAGCGAGTCGGGGCGGAGGAAATCCTTGCGCTGAGCGAGCAGGACCTCGTCGGTGCCGCTGGTCTTCACGTAGCCGCTCGAGGCGTCGATCGTCGCGTACGGGTCGGGGTCGACGAGGAAACGGTAGATGCTCTCGAGCTGCGACTCGTAGCCGCAGCCGCTCTGACCCGTGCCGCGGACCATGTCGGCGAGGGCGGGGACGAGGCCGGGCGTCGATCCGTCGAGCGTGCCGAGCTCGCTTTCGCCCGGGGGGCTCAGACGGCTTTCAGGGTCCCAGGCGAGGAAACCTTTGCCGGCGTAGGTCGGGACCTGGGTGTCCTCGGCGCAGGCGTCTGCGCGGGAGACGAGGTGGCCACGATCGTTTTTCGAAACCTTTTCGCCGCCGCAGCTCGTCTCGCCCTGGAGGTCGGGGCAATGGGCGCCGCCGTGGCCGCCGAGGCTCGAGGAGACGATGCCGATGTGGATGTCGAGCACGGGCTCGAACTCGCGGCGGGATCCCGTGGGGCAATCGTCCTTCGGGCCGCTCGGCTGGAGCGCGCTCGCGAGGGGCTTGCCTTGATCGTCGATGCAGGGCGGGTTGACGAGGCTCTCGACGAGGTCGGGGACGGCCTCGGCGAGGATCTGCTGCTTGTCGGCCATGGAAGCCGAGTTGTCGATGCCGAGGACGAGGTCGATCTTGTTGACGGAGCTGTTGGGAACGATCTCGACGATGGTCGAGGTGATGCGCGGATCGTTCCGATCGATGGGTCTGTCGAGACAACCGACGGCGGCGAAACCAGAGACGAGGACGGTGGAGGTGACAGCAAAGACGCCCGGAAGACCTGGACGAAGAGGACGGCGGATCATGGTTGGCTCCCTTTCTGCTTTCGAGGTGCCTGGCGTCCGTTGCGTCAGCAGCGGCGCCGTCCACCCTTTCAGCAAAAGGGATGCCGTCCAGTTTTGTCGCGTTTTTCTACTTCGGCAGGAAAATGAGACAACAGAGTTGGCAGTTCGCAGGAAACCAGCGTTTCGACCGCCAACTTGGTTACGAGGGGAGCGAAATGACGCGGTTACGGCTGCGGGGGCGGCTGCTCGATGGCGGCGGTCCAGCGCGCGATCTCGTCGGGGGTCATGCTGCCCGAGGGCCAGAGGCGGGCGTCGTCGAAGCCCTCGCTGACGTCGGCGAGGTACTGCGCGCGCGAGAGGAGCGTGCCCCGGCAAATGCGACCGACCTCCGGGGGAGCTGCGGCCTCGGCCTCGAGGCGCGCGAGGAGATCACGCATGACCCACGGCGGGAGGCGTCGCTCTTCGGTCGGATAGATGAATCCAAAAAGGATGAGCTGGCTGAGGAGCACCCGCCAGTGCTCGCCGAACCGCGCGACGAGCCGTGGCCAGTCGAGATCCTCGGAGCGGGCGCGGAGCACGTGGGCGACGTCGGCGCCGTCGTACCGCTCGCGCTCCTGGATGAAGGCCTTGGCGAAGATCGTCTCCTCGGCCGGGCAGAGGCCCACCTCGACGCCGAAGACCTCGCCGCGCCCCGCATGTTCGAACCAGAGGTCGTCGACCTCGGCGAGGCCGTTGCCCGAGCTCCAGATGATGTCGACGTGTTCACCGCCCGAGAAGGCCTTGGCGAGCCAGTGCGGGAACGCGATGCATGTCGCGTAACCGGCCCGTTCGAGGACCTCGAGCGCGGCGGCGACGTCGCGGCGACGAACGAAGACGTCGAGGTCCCGCGTGCGACGCCGCATGCCCGCGTGATGGGCGAGCGCGTAGGCGCCACCGACGAGGAAGGGGACCGGCGAGGCCGCGAGGGCGCGGAGCGAGGCCGCGAAGAAGTCACGCGCCTCGGGGCTCATGTCGAGAGCGAGGACCGCGTTCGGATCACCCGGCGGCAAGGGGAGCGCGACGTCGACGGCTTCGCGTGGTGGAGGGTCGCAAGCGACCATGGGTTGGGGGAGCGGGAGCCGCGTCGTGTCGAGCGAACGTGGCGTCCCGGAGGACGGAATTGCATCAACCGTGCGGCGGAACATCACGGCACGACGTGTTGCCAGGCGCTTGGGTTCGCAAGGGGAGGCCCTACGGAAATCGCGCGGCGCCCGGTTTTCTAAGGGGATTCGGCGAGCGAGCGTTCGAGCGCGGCGCGGAGGTGGTTCTGCGCGCGGAGCGTGTACGGGCCGTCGGGCGAGAGCTCGAGGTACGTCGCGAAGTGCTCGGCCGCGCGGCCGTGCTCGCCCTTCCGGTACCGAACGACGCCGCGGGCAAACTCACGCGGGTACGAGGGATCGAGGGCGGAGAGCTCGTCGATCTTGCGGAGCAGGAAGGTCGCACGGTCGTGTTCGCTCCAAAGCGTTTCAGGGCGTTCCCCGACGCGGGAAGGCGGGTGCGCGAGGAGAAATCCGAAGAGGGCGCGTTGCTCGTCGAGGCCAAGCGCGAACGTCTCGCCCGAGAGGCCGCTGATCTCGTTCCAGCGGAGCTTGAAGGAGGCGCGTAACGCGTGTTCGTCCATGTGCAGGACGCACGGCGGGCGGCCCTCGCACCAGCCGTTGCGGGTGAGCACGTCGGCGAAAGGCCCGCCGAGCTCGAGGAGATCGGGGGAGATGTCGCCGGTGGTGACGAAAGAGCGGACCTCGCGCAGGAACGAGCGGAGCTGGTAGGCGCGGAGGGAGAGGAGGGCTTCGTCGCCCTGGGCGCGGGCGCGGCCAGCCGCAGGGCCGATCCGGCCGCGGAGCTCGGCGAGGAGGGCGTCGTCGCCACGAGCGTCCGCGCGGCCGAAGGCGCGGAGGAGGGAGCCGAGGGCGCGAACGTCGGCGTCGAGGGGACGGAGCTCGGCGGCGCGAGCGCGGGCGTCGTCCTTGGCAGCGGCCTCGGCAAGCTCGTTCGGCAGGGCGAGCGGGACGGGGAGGTCGGTGGGGGGGACCGAACGAGGGACGGCCAGGAGGGCGACGCTGCCGGCGAAAAAGACGGCGACGAGGCCCGGCTGCCACCCCTCGAGGTGCCGGCCGATCCCCCTGGAGATACGCGCCTCGTTTTTTGCCACCGCCCTCTGCCCTCCGACCGTTTATTGTAGGTCGCCGTTCGGGCACGAGGAGAGAAAGTGTCGGAAAAGCGAAGACACCCGCGCAGGATCGTTCGACTCGCGGTCGCATTCCAGGTGGGCGATGGCCCCCGCGTCGACGCTTACTCGCGCGACCTGAGCATCGGCGGGATGTTCATCACGACGGACAAGGTGACGCCGTTCGGGGCCGCCGTGAGCCTGTACATGCACCTGCCCGGGGTGAAGCAAGAGGTCACGGTGAAGGGGACCGTGCGCTGGACCGAGCCCGATGGAATGGGCGTGCAGTTCGGTCTGATGGGCGCACGCGAGACACACGCGCTGACGCAGCTGCTCACGGGGGCGCCGCCGTCGATCCGGTGAGCGAAGGTTTGTCGGGGGCGGTGTTCCGCCCGGACGAACCCTACCGACCGAGCTGGAAAGGGACGGAGACGGGGCCACTCGTCCCGACAAACCTGCCGGGGCGGAGCGCGTCGAAGACACACCGCATGAACGGGGGTTCGAGCGGGGGGTCGAAGCGGACGGAGGAGACGGCGCCGTCAGCGTCGAGCGAGGCGATGATCGTGCCCGCGACCGAGAGGCGCACGGAGGGGTCGCGGCCGCTGTAGTGCGCGTCGAAGCAGCCCGAGAGGCCCGCATGCACGGAGGCGCGCGTGAGGACGGGCGCAGGCGGCGGCGCGGCGGGAGGTTCGGGGGGCGAAGCGGTCGGAAGGGCGACGGCAGGCGGCGCGGGAGGTGCGTCGGGACGATCGGGCGGAGGGGGCGCGGGGCGCTCGGCGACGGTCGTCGTGGGAGGGGGGACCGCGGGTTTGGCCGGGGGCGTGGGCTCAGCTGTGGCGCGCTGGGAAGGGGCGGGCGCGGGAGGCGGGTCGCCGGTCGGGAGCATGTGCGCGACGTGGCCGCCGTCGAGCGAGAAGGAGGCACGGGCGCGGCCGACGAGGAGGCGTCCGGTGGTGACGCCGGAGCGACCTGCGGGGCCGACGGCGACCGCGCCGTGTTCGAGATCGACGAGGACGTCATCGCTCCCGCGGACGACGGTGAAGGCGGTGCCATGCGCGGCGACACGCGTGCGGCCGACATCGACGGCGAAGGTCTCGACGAGGCCGTCGGAAGGACGTCGCGGGGTCACGTCGGCGCGCAAGGAGCCAGACGCGAGGCCCAGCACGAGGGCTTGATCCGCCTGGGAGGGCGCGGCGACGAGGGTGGCGCGTGCGCCGGGCGCGAGCGTGACGCGGACCGTGCCGCGGAGGACGAGCGTGATCGGCGCCTCGCCAGCCTCGACGCCGTCGCCGGGGCGAAGGAACGACAGATCCCGCTCGGACTCGCTACCGGGGAGAAAGGCGATCGTCTCGGGTGCGCGCCACCGGATCGCAACACCTGCGGGCGCGTCGTTCGTCGGTCGCGCGCCGAAGCTCGCGAGGATCACGGCTGCGGCGGCCGCGGAGAGCGCGAGGCCGACCCGTGCGCCACGTCCGAAGCGAGGAAACGATCGCGCCGCGCGTGTTTGCGCGTCGGCATCGATTCGCGCGTGGAGCTTCTGCTCCATCGCGTCCCAGGGCAGATCGGGCGGCGCTTCGGAGGCGAGCGCGCCGCGCATCACCTCGAGGGCGCGTGCGCCGGGGTCGTTGTCGCTCACGTCGTTTCCTTCCCCTCCACCGGCGCGTGCCGGCCATCTTTCCGAGGCGCGGTCGCCGATCGAGCGCGCTGCTCGAACGCGCCGAGCTGCGCCCCGAATCCGCCAAGCTCATCGACGAGCTGCGCGAGCGCAGGCTCTTCCCGCATCAGCTCCGCGAGCTCCCGCCGCGCGTAAAACAACCTCGTGCGCACCGTGAGCACGGGCGCGTCGACGATCGTGGCGATCTCGGCGGGCGCCATGCCTTCGATGTCGTGCAGCACGTAGACCGTACGTTTCTTCTCGGAGAGCCGATCGAGCAGGCGCTTGAACGCGAGCACGCGTCGCCGGAGCGTCGCCTCTTCGTCGGGCAAGAGGCCCCCGTCGCTCTCCTGGTCGGGCGCGAGAGGCTCGTCCGCGAAGATGGGACGGCTGCGCTCGGACCTGCGGATCATGAGCACCACGTTCACCGTGATGCGGTGGATCCACGTGGAGAACTTCGACTGCCCGCGGAAGTCGCCGAGGCTCCGGTGCACCTGGAGGAACACCTCCTGCACCACGTCCTCGACGTCGCTCGCGCGGCCCAGCATGCGGAACACGAGGCGCGCGACGGCCTCCCGGTGCATCCGGTAAAGCTCAGCGAAGGCGCCCCTGTCGCCGCTCCGCGCGCGCCGGACGAGCTCGTCTACGTCCACGTCCACGGGGGCTCGAGTGGCCAGGCTCGCGCTCGGCCATGCAAGAAAAGACGGCCATGAGGCAGCGGGACGCGCCACGAGGGGCGGGGCAATCGCGCGCAGCAGAGCCACGGGGGACACGTTGGAGTCCGTTGCCGAGGAGCCCGGACCCATTCACCCGTCGGCCGATTTGCACGAAATTTGTCCATTTCGCGCGACCGGCTCCAACGTCGCCGCATGATCTACATCGCCGTGGGACTGACCATCGCCCTCGTCGCCGCCGACCTGCTCGATCTGGGCTCGCGTAAATCCGCTCGCCGACCGCTCGGCGATCTCTGAGCGTTCGGGCGGACGCACCGCCCGACGACGTTTCGAAAAAGGTTGGGGGCCCAAGCACCGCCACCGGCACCTGGACCCCCGCACCGCGGGCTCAGGCCGCCGCGGCCGCCTTCTTCTCGCCGGGGAAGATCGCCTTGAAGTCGACCTTCTCCTGCTTCTTCTGCTCGAGGATGTGGTTGACCGCGCGAAGGATGCGCGTCTTGGTCGGACCGCTGACGGACTTGCCCGTCATCAGCGCAGCCATGGCGCGCGGTGTGACCGGACGGCCGCTGCGGGGCTTCTTCAGCCCTTCTTCCTTCTTCTTCGCGGCATCCTCGCTCTTGCGGGCGATGCGCTTTTTCAGACGGATGGAACGGTCCTCGGGGCGCAGCTTCTCGATCTTCTGGGACGCCGCGAGGATCCTGCGCGGGTCGATCGATTTGGCCTTGAGGAACTCTTCGAACGTGCTCATCAGATTCACCTTGGAAGCTTTTGGGGGGGCGAACTTCGCGCGAGGCTCGGCACGAAAGCCCCCCAACGACGCAGGAGGGCGCGGAAGCTACCACGGACGCCCGACCCCTGCACCCTTCTCGAACACCTAAACGGCCCGGATGGCCAGGCGCGCGAGCGCGGGCAAACGTTTACCCGGCCGGGGCCCCTGTACTACCCTCCCGGAAATGAGCCTGATTTCCCACCTCGACGAGGCCGTCGCCGTCATCCAGACGAAGAGCCCGATCACCCCGGTGGTCGGCGTGGTGCTCGGTTCGGGGCTCGGCGCCTGGGCCGAGAGCCTCGAGGAGCACGTCGTGCTCCCCTACAGCGAGATCCCGTTCATGCCCGTGTCGACCATCGTCGGACACGCGGGCAAGCTCTGGATAGGAATCGCCAACGGGGTGCCCGTCGCGTGTTTGCAGGGACGCGTGCACCTCTACGAGGGCCATGCGACCGAGCGCGCGGTGTTCGGCGCGCGGCTGCTCGCGCGGCTCGGCTGTCGCGCGACGCTCTTGACGAACGCCGCCGGCGGCACGAGGCCCACGTTCCAGCCCGGGGACCTGATGCTCATTCGTGATCACTTGAACCTGACGGGGCAAAACCCGCTCGTCGGGCCGAACGACGCCGCGCTCGGTCCCCGTTTCCCCGACATGACGCACGCCTACGATCGGCGGATCGCGGCGCTCGCGCGGGAGGCGGCGGCGGACACGGGCGTGTCGATCCACGAGGGCATCTACGCGGGCCTGCTCGGTCCGTCGTACGAGACGCCGGCGGAGATCTCGATGCTGCGTACGCTCGGCGCGGACGCCGTCGGGATGAGCACGGTGCACGAGGTGATCGCGCTCCGGCACATGGGCGTGCGGTGCGGGGCGATGTCGTGCATCACGAACCTCGCCGCGGGGCTCAGCCCGACGCCACTCGATCACGCCGAGGTGGAGGCGACGGCGCGTCTTTCGCGCGAGCGGTTCACGTCGTTGCTCTCGACCTGGGTCCAGAAGGTGGGCGCGGCGATCACGGGCGGCGGAAGCTTTCGCGGAGGGGCAGCTTGAGTGATCCGCGGCCGGCCGTGGACTGGGCGGCGCTCCAGCGCGCTGCGCTCGAGGTGCAAACACGCGCGCACGCGCCCTACTCGGCGTATTCCGTCGGCGCGGCGCTGCTCACCGCGTCGGGGCGAATCTTCGCCGGTTGCAACGTGGAGAACGCGTCGTACGGGCTGTCGATCTGCGCGGAGCGATCCGCCATCGTGCAGATGGTGGCCGCCGGGGAGCGAGAGCCTGTCGCGCTCGCGGTCGTGACGCAGGGGACGTCGAGGCTCGGTCCGGGCGTGGAGAGCCCGCCGATCGGCGCGCCGTGTGGCATGTGCCGGCAAACGCTCGCCGAGTTCGCCGACGATCTGCCCATCCGCATGTCGGTCGCGGGGGACGAAGGGCTGATGCGCACGACGTCGCTCGCCTTGCTTTTGCCCGAGGCTTTTCGCGCGAGATCGAGCTAGAGCGCCCCGATTCCCGCCCCTCTCCCAGCGCGAGAGGGGCCGGGGAGGAGGCTCACTCCGCGTCGATCGGACGCGACTCCACTTCCTGGATCCGCGTGATGGCCTGCACGAGCGACTCGCGCGTGCGTTCGAGCGCGAGCCTGTCCTCTTCCCATC
>JANMGF010000396.1:0-9674 GCA_031374535.1 Polyangium sp. (in: bacteria) | reverse complement strand
TGCCCCAGGCCCCACCAGGGGTTGTCCACCCCTGGACCCGGACCAGCCAGGGGCTGGACCCAAGCTCGATGAACTGCGCAACGCGCAGTTCATCGAACAGGCCCGGTTCAAGAGTGGCAACGGCGTTGCCCACCAAGACGGCCGCGCTGTTGGTTCGGCTGGCGACCTGGTTGCTTCGTCGGCCTGTTTGAAAAACTGCGCACTGCGCAGTTTTTCAACCCTTGGTCCAGGGCCTGCCCTGGTCCGGGTCGAGGGGCGGATATCCCCCGCGGGGTCCGGGGCAGAGCCCCGGCGCGGCGTTTGTCGTCGGACTTGCGTCCCGTCGCGAACCTCTCTAAGGTCGGGGCCATGGTTCGTCTCGCCAAGTGCTTTGTTTGTCTCGTTTCCGTACCATTCGCCATCGCGGCTGCGATCGGGGGCTGCCGGGGCGGCGACATCTTCATCGGCAGCGACTGCGTCCACGACGACAAGGAGATCCTCGATCCTGCATGTTGCCCTTGCCCTCTGCCGGAGGACTGTCCCGCTGGGCCCAAGCCCATCCCCGCGGGTTGCCCGAACGCACCCGACGCGGGCACGGGCGACGGCGGCACGTCTTCCCTCTCAATCGAACAGCGCCTTGCGCCCGTGGTCATACCCCCACGTGTAGAAGAGATGGATCCCCGCGCTCCCGACCAGGGAGCTCACCTGCCAGATCGGCGCACCGCCGCCATGCACGTTCGGCTGTGAGATTGTCTTCAGGACATCGATATGACCGCGCACGTAGAAGGACGTCGTCAGCCGAAGCTCGTACCCGGCCCGCACCCCCACGGTCGAGAACCAGGTCCGGTTCTCGGCCGAGTAAGTCATCGTGCTCGTGAGCGCACGATCGCCTCGGTAGCCTTTGGCTTCGAGCAGCGCCGAGGCATGGACGCCGCAGCCCATCCACCCGCGGCGCTCGTAGCAGAGCGCCATCGGCACCAGCACGCCGTTCCACTCGAACCGCGTGGCCTCCATCGGCTGGCTCCATGCGCCCCAGAGGATCTGGGTCTCGAACAAAAAGACGAACGACGAGCGCCGCACGCCTACCGAGATCGCGGTCATTCCCGTGAAGCCGGGTCCCAGGCCCATCACCGCTCCGGCGCCGGCGCCAATGAAGACGTTGGTGAACAACGCATCCGGGGGCCGGGCGTTCTGCTCCGCACGCCAGAAGCCCTGCGGTGGAGGTACGGGCGCGGCCTGCACGGGCGCGGGAGGCGGTGCCGCCTCCACGCCTGCGGAAGAACGGGCGACGGCGAATGTCGCGATCGCCACCCATACGCCCACAAATCGCCGCGCGTGGGAAATCATTGCGTGATCCTCGCACACGAATCGCCCCGTGCCGACTGCATTTTGACGCGCGTCCGGCCCGATGCGTTCGACCGGACCGCCCGCGCCAACCCTTACCTCTTCCCGACCTTCTTCTTCAGCGCCAAAAGCTCCGCGTCGATCTCGGTCTCGGCCTTCTTTCGGTCCTTCTCCGCCTGCTTCGCCGCGGCCGCGCGCGCCTTCTCCTCGGCGAGGGCGCGCTTTTTGGCCTCTTTCTCGGCCTCCGCGCGCTCCTTCTCCGTCGGCTCGCGGGTCTCGGCCGCGACCTTCTCCACGGCCTCGTCGAAGAGCGCCTTGCCCGCGTGAAACCCAAATCCGTGCACGATTGCGTCCGCGAGGCGCTTGATCACGGCTTCTTCCCCTTCCGGAATGCCTTCAGTGCGAGCTTTCGCTGGTGGTCCTTGGCCACGGTGCCGTCCGGCGCGCGGCCATGCACGTAGTCCTTTTGCCATTCCGCCTGGTTCGCGGTCGAGCCCTCGATCGGCAGCTCTTTGATGAACTGCGAGCGGCTGTTCCGCCATTCGAGATACCCCTTGGCGACCTCCGGATCGTCGTAGAGGCCCCGGAGCTCCGGCTCGAACGCCTCGAGCTCGCCGCGACGCACGGGCACGAGCATCGCGATGGGCTCGCCTCGCTGAAAGGTGACCGGGTGCTGCGCGCGCGTCAGCTGCCAGTTCATCGTGAACGTCGCCGTGCTCCAGTCCGTCTCGACGATCCCGTCGAGCGGGTAGGCGCCGTCCTTGGGCAGGTTCGCGGGCCCGCGGACGAGCAGGTTGTAGCCGGGCGGCGTGCGGAACAGGAACGGAATGGAGAACGTGAGGATGCCGTGACCAAAATGGCTCATGGCGAGGTGGGGCTCGGGGCCCTCGAGGTGCTCGATACACACGCTCTTCAAGGAGCCCGTCCCGTCCCAGATGGCGCGCACCGTGTGCGGCGAAAGGACGAGCCAGCCGGCCTGGTTGGCGATGAGCAGGGGCAAGCAGCGGTTCGCGAATGCGTCCCGCGTATTGGACATCCATTCGCGCTGGATCGGCGCGGGGACGAGCTCGGGCGGCTCGCCGGTGCTGGTGTGGTAGGCGAGGAAGGAGGGCTTGTCGGACTTCTCGGACATTGGCCGGGACGATCCTAGCAAATCCCCTTCAGGGTGGGACGAAAAATCAGGGCACTTGGCGCAGGATCACGAGCGCGTTCGTGGCATTCGAAGTCACGAGCAGGTCGGGCCTGTTGTCCCCGGTCACGTCCGTCACGGTCACGGACGTCGGGCGAAGGACCTCGCTGATCGTCGGTCCGGCCGTGAAGGAATCACCTTCCCAGAACAGCACGTTCACCCGTCCGCCCGCGAGGATCACGAGGTCGTCGTCGCCGTCGCCGTCGATATCCTCGAGCACGGGGCTCGTGGAGAGCCCGAGGCCCAGCGAGAACGAGCTCCCGACGAAGGTGCCGTCCCCGAGGCCCAGCATCAGCATGACGAGGTCTGACTGGGAGGCCGTGGCCACGAAATCCGCATGCCCGTCGCCGTTCACGTCACCCGCCACCATGTCGCGGACGAGATCGTCGACCAGCAGGGATTCCTGGGCGGGCTGGAATGTCCCGTCGCCATTGCCTTTGCTCAGAAATACCACGAATTCGCCGGCGCCAGCAAAGTCGAGCTTCCCATCTTCGTCGTAATCGGCGATCGCCACGCCGTCCGTGAACAGGAACTCGGCCTCCGAGAACGTCCCATCGCCGTTGTTCAGGAGCGAGGTGCCGCCGTTGTTCGTATCGGCCACCGCGAGGATGTCGAGGTCACCGTCGCCGTCCGTGTCGCCGACGTCCGTGCCGCGGGCGCCGATGTAGCTGTCATACGAATCGATGGACGGGCCAAACGTCACGCCGCCGGTATTCGGGAACGCCTGGACGAGGAAGAGCCCGTCGCCCCCGCCCGGCATCACGACGATGAGGTCCGCGCTCGGGTTCGCGTCCGCCGGGAACGCGAAGAGCTCGAGCGGGGGAGCCATGACCTCGTGCGAGCCGGCCCATTCGAACCCGCCGCCGGCCTTTCCGCGTAGTATCGTGTCGACCGCCGCGGCATGGCTGAATACGATGTCTTTCCAGCCGTCGCCGTCGAAATCGGCCGCGACCGATTGACGGGCGCCCGTACCGTAAGGCATGCCGAGCGGGGGGAGGAAGCCGCCCATGCCGTCACTCCGCACGACCGAGATTCCGGGGCCGTCGTTGCCCGCGACGAGATCCGTATCGCCGTCTCCGTCGACGTCCCCCGCGGCGAGCGCTTTCGGCGAGCGGCCGGCGTCGAGCGGGACCGGCGCGTCGAACACCGCCGCGCCCGCGTTTTTCAGGAAAGACGCTCCGCCGAAGCGATAGGTCGTGAGGAGATCGAGCTTGCCGTCGCCGTCGACGTCCGCGGCCCCCTGGATGTCTTCGGTCGACGAGGGCGCGTATTTCACCATGGGCGCGAACGTGCCGTCGCCGTTGTTCACGAGGACGCCATATCCATTGGTTGTGCCCGCCCTCGGGCCGACCACCACGTCGAGCTTTCCATCACCCGAAACGTCCGCGAGCGCGAGCGAATCCGACCGCTGCGCGGGGAGCGTCATCCCGGCCGCGAACGTGCCGCCTGCCATTCCCTTGAAGAACCAGATCACATGGGCGCTCGCCGTGCTGGTCGTCACCACGTCGTCGATCCCGTCGCCGTCGATGTCTCCCAGGGCGAGGCCGAGCATGGTATGCGTCCCGCTCACCGTGACCGTCCCCGAGAGCGCGAGCGTGCCGTCGCCGGCATTCGTGAAGACGTCGATGCCGCTGAGGCCACGCGAGACGACGAGATCGAGGTCGCCGTCGGCGTCGAGGTCTTTCGCGCCAAACGCGCCCATCGTGGAGACGCTCCCGGTGTATTGCTGGGGCGCCATGAGCGTGCCGTCCCCCTGGTTCAGGAGGACGAATACGCCCGTGGTGGGGCCCTGTCCGCTGACCGTGACGATGACGTCCGGTTTTCCGTCGCCGTTCATATCGGCAAGCCCGATGTTCGACCCGATCGCGGCGAACCAGGTGCGGTGGATCTCCTGGAACGAGCCGTCACCCGCGCCGCGCAGGACGCCGAGGAAACCTGCCGCCGGATTGGAGACGAGGAGGTCGAGCTTGCCATCGCCGTCCAGGTCGCCCGTACGGACGGCCGTATTGCCAGCGCCGGTCGCGGCCGGATACGAGCCGTCGACGACGAAATGAAGGTTCATCGGGCCCGCGCCGCCCGCGCCGCCCTGCCCTCCGCCGCCCGCGCCGCCCATTCCGCCGGCGCCGCTCATGCCGCCAGCGCCGCCAGCGCCGCCCATGCCTCCGGCGCCGCCCATGCCTCCGGCGCCGCCCATGCCGCCCATTCCACTGGCGCCGCCCATTCCACCGGCGCCGCCCATTCCACCGGCGCCGCCCATTCCACCGGCGCCGCCCATTCCGCCCATGCCTCCGGCACCGGCCATCCCGCCGGCCCCGGCCGACCCGCCCGTTCCCGACGAGGTCCCATTTTGCTCGGTGCCCTCACCACACGCCGAGAGCACGAGCCCCAGGGCTGCGCAAACCATAAACTTGCTACTCTTCATCGCGAAGTCCTCCGATCATCTGCTGCAAAGGTATTCCCTGGCCATTCGTCAGGGCGTGCCGATCACCACTGTTTTCTGCTCCATGACGGCCGTCCCATCGGCGTCCGAGACCTCGACCTTCAGGTTCGCCTGCCTGTTGGCGAGCTCGCTGTAGGGGATCTTCGTATCGATCTGGAAGAGGATCCCCTTCGCCTCGCAATACCCCTGCGTCGGCCTGTCCGGAAACATGCGGACCGATTGCGCAGGGCCGAGGACCGCGCCCGTGTCGACCAGCGTCGCCGAGAGCTTCACGACCGAGGTTTGCTTCACGTTCCGCGTGCGGAGCGAGACGAAGACGTGGTGCCCGCCCTGATCGCCGGACCAGACCTGCAATGCGTCCTGATCCATCAGCGGGCTGAAGGTGACGTCGCCCTGCCCGAGCGTCATCGTCGGCGCCCCCGGGTTTTTCGGCTTGCACCAGCTGTATTTCGCCCAGTCGGACGTGTAGTCCTCGAGCACCTCGGGCGCGAGATGGGGATCCATGCAACGGCCCCAGTTGCACGTCAGGCCCGGACCACAACCCGAGCCGCAGCTCGTGCTGCTGAGCGTGACGCGGAGCAGCGACTTCTTTCCCATCGAGGCGCGGGTGCTGGCGAGGCGCGTCCACATCTTCCCCATGCCGTCGACGTCGGTCTCGATCGAAACCTCGACCAGCGCCTGGTCCGCGAGGCCCTCGAGCTGGAGCTCCTCGGGCAACGCAATCGGCGCCGGAAGGCCCGTGCCCCAGGTCTCGTCGCGCACCACCGCGCCGTCGACCTTCGCCACGACGTGCATCGAGGCCGCGTTGAGATAAAGCTCGCTCGGGGCATTGATCACGCCGACGACCACGGCCGCGTTCTCGCTCATGCCCCCGCCGCCGCCGCCCATTCCCCCCGCGCCGCCCATGCCCCCCGCGCCGCCCATTCCTCCCGCGCCGCCCATTCCCCCGGCCCCGGCGCCCCCCGCGCCCCCGGCGCCGCCCGCGCCACCCATTCCACCGGCCGCGCCGGTGCCCCCCGCGCCGCCCGAGCCGCCGGGGGGTTTCGGATCACCGCCACACGCAGCGAGAGAAAAGAGAAGCAACGAGAGGCAGGTGATGGCTCGCTTGTTCACGGTATGCTCCGGGTGTCCGATCGGCAAGCTTACAACGACTCACGACAACGTGGAAAGCTCTTCGTGCCCATGCCGCCACGCGTCAGCGACCTCGTGCATCCTACCTTCGCAAATTCGCACGGATTTCTGCTCGCGGAAGAAGGGCCATGTCGAAGAAGCCACCGAAATATATGCTTGGAGCTCGTCGTTTTGGACAAACCCTGGGGGGCCTCTCGCTCGTCCTCGCCGCCGGTTGCGTGGGCTCCGAGCCGCCCGAAAAAAACCGGGGCGGCTCCGAGGACGTCGAGGCGGCATCGGCCTCGAATACGGCGACAGGGCGCGGCAAACCCATCTTCACGCCGGCAGGGAACGACGAGCAACGTGCGCTGGCCGGCTCGATCAGCCGCGCCCACCTCGCGGCGAACCTCGATAGGCTCAGCCTCGAGACCGAGGACGAAGTCGAGATCAAGCGCGTCAGGATCGACGAGATCTCGCTCGCCCACACGCGTATCCAGCAGAAATTCAAGGGCGTGCCCGTCTTCGAGGGCGAGGCGATCGTCCACCTCCACCCCGACGGCAGCCTGAACGACGTCACGGACGGCTTCGTGAAACGCGTGAACCGAAGCCTCACGGTCCTTCCCTCCGTCGACGAGAAGCAGGCCGTCGCCATCGCGCTCGGCCGGTACGTCTGCGCGACGTGCCTGACGGCCACGCCCGAGGTCCGTTTGCTCGTGATGCGCCACGAGGGTCAGGATCATCTCGCTTATCGCGTGGACCTCCGCCGCCTCGATCAGACGCACGACACCGCGATGCCGGTCCTCTTCATCGACGCGCACAGCGGCGAGGAGATCACCCGCTACGACAACCTCCAGACCGCGCAGGGCACGTCCCTCTACAACGGCACCGTCACCATCAGCACGAGCCTCGCCAGCGGCCAGTACTACACCGAAGATCTCACGCGCAAGGTCGGGACGTTCACGTACAATGGCGGAACGAGCACCGCTTATCGCGTCGCCGACCCCGACGACGTCTGGAGCGGGGTCGATCAACGCGTCGTGGTCGACGCCCATTTCGGCGCCGAGAGGGTCTTCGATTATTACAAGACCGTTCACGGACGGAGCGGCATCGACGGCGCCGGCGGGCCCGTCGCGTATACGGCGGCGAACGGCGGCGCGGGGGTCATCAGCTCCGTCGTGCGGTACAGCTCGAAATACAACAATGCGTTCTGGGACGGCAGCAAGATGACGTACGGCGACGGGGACGGCACGACGTTCTCGCCGCTCGTCTCGCTCGACATCGCCGCGCACGAAATGGCCCACGGCGTGACGCAGTACGAGGCGAACCTCACCTACCAGAACGAATCCGGGGCGCTGAACGAATCGTGGTCGGACGTCTTCGGGGCCCTCGTCGAGCGGTACGTCTACGGCGAGAGCGAAGGCACGTGGAAGATCGGCGAGGATTGTTACACGCCGACCACGAGCGGCGACGCGCTCCGCTACATGGATGCGCCCCACAACGGGGGCAATTACGGGTATACCACCAACGACGACCCCGACCATTACAGCGAACGTTACACGGGCACCGAGGACAACGGCGGCGTCCACATCAACTCCGGGATCCCGAACCACGCGTTTTACCTGCTCGCCAAGGGCGGCACGCATCACCTGAGCGGCGTCGTGGTCCCGGGCATCGGCGCCGACGACGCCGGGCGCATCTGGTACAAGGCCCTCGCCGATTACATGACCTCGGGCACGAACTTCGCGGGCGCCCGCGCGGCCACCCAAAGCGCGGCGGGTGTCCTCTTTGGCGCGTCGAGCACGCAGGTCACGGCCACGCAGAAGGCGTGGTGCGCGGTCGGCGTCGGCGAATGCCCGGGCGCGAGCCCCCCGCCCGTCGAGGGCGGCACCAATCTGCTGAAAAACGGCACGTTCGAGGCCAGCGTGAGCCCATGGGTGCAGACTGGCACGGGCTCCGGGTACACGAATAGCGGCAGTTACGCGCAATCCGGCACGGGGTACCCCTTCTTCGGCAATGCCGTCAGCGTCTCGGGTTCGCTTCATCAACCGATCACGATCCCCTCCGGCGCCTCACCCACGCTCACGTTTCATCTGAACGTGACCTCGTCCGAGACCACGACGACGATGCAATACGACAAGCTCTTCGTCGAGCTCCGACACACGTCCGGGACCCTGCTGAAGACGCTCGCGACCTACAGCAACCTCAACAAGGCGGCGGCCGGGTCGTACACGCAAAAGAGCCTCTCCCTCGCCGGGTACGGCGGCCAGACCGTCCGCGTCCAGTTCCGCACGACGCACGACAGCTCCGCCATCACCACGTTCCGGGTCGACTCTGCCGAGGTAAAATGACAAGCCTCGGGCTGTGCGTGCCCTCCGTGTCCTCCACGAGCGAGATCAGGCGATCCGCGAGCGCGCCCGGCAGGAGGTCGAAAGCCGCCTCGGCGAACCCAGCCTCGAATCCGCGGCCCTCGCGGCACACGCGGCGATGGAGCGCGAGACCTCGCGCGTCCAGGGAACCTGCGCCTCCGTCCCCGCCTGCTCGGCCGGCTGCTCGTATTGCTGCCACGTGCACGCCTATGCGACCGTGCCCGAGATCCTGGCCGTCGCCGCCTATCTACGTCGCTCGCTCGCGGCTCCTGCGCTCGAAACCCTGAAGGAACGGCTCGCACGGCAAACACGCATGGTCGAGCCGCTCTCCGACGAGGAGCGCTGGGCCGCGCGGATCCCCTGCGCCCTGCTCGACGCGCGTGGTCACTGCTCGGTGCACGAAGCGCGGCCCCTGCGCTGCCGGGCCTTTCATTCCTGCTCGGCCGATGAATGCAAGGACGCCTTCGAGGGCCGCACGGACGTCCTGCCCACGCGCGCGCCGCGGCTCACGCGGGCCGCGGACGCGGTGGAGGCCGGGTATGACCACGCGCTCCTCGAAGCCGGGATCGACGCCCTCGGCCATCGGCTCGAGGCAGGGCTCTTCGTCGCGCTCTCGGACCCGGCGGCCGAGGAGCACTTCCGGGCGGGAGTTCAGGTTTTCGCGCGGGCGCGCGGGCCTCGTCCGTAATTTTTGGGCGAGCCGTCGCGGACGAGGATCGCCGCCACGCGAAACCGTGGCATTCTCCGCCGCATGCGCACTCTGCACGCTCTCTTGTTCCTCCCATGTTTCGTGATCCCCGTAGCTTGCTCGGCCGGAGGTGATCGCGCGTCGACGAGCGGCGCCGGCGCGGGAGGCGCCGGTGGGAACGAAGGTTGTGGCCAATGCTTCGGCGCCCTCTTCACCCCCTGCAATTCCGACGGCACGCCGGGCGCGTCGGTGACGTGTTCGAGCGGCGCTTGTGCGCCAAACGTGGGTTGCGTCGAATGCCAGCCCGGCGCGCTCTCGTGCGTCGGCAACGAGGTGCGGCGCTGCGCCGCGGACGGCAAGGATCTCTCGGAGGTCGCCGAGGTATGCGACGCCGCCGCGGGGTTTGCTTGCTCCAATGGCCAGTGCGCCGGCGCCTGCGACGTCGCCGCCGATCAACCCTCCAACGTGGGTTGCGAGTTCTGGGCCGTCGATCTCGACCAGCAGGACGGCTTCGGCAACGACCCGGCGAGCGCGCCCTGGGGCGTCGTGCTCTCGAAC
>JANMGF010000369.1:0-5473 GCA_031374535.1 Polyangium sp. (in: bacteria) | reverse complement strand
CCCTCTGTGCCAACATCCGATGAGACAGCGCTCCTCCAGAAATTAGTGTAGAGAGGGCGGAGACTGGACCTGACCCGCGTGCCCAAACCTTCTCATCTCCGATCCATCGATTCTACCTCCGCCCCAGCGGCGCAGGTCGCTGCTACTCGCGCGAGTGGCGCCTCCGTCGAGACCTCGCCGAAGGCAGGTCAGAGGCGGTTTTTCTCGGCAGCGGAGAAACTGCGGATCGTTCGCGAGGCGGCCGCGTGCACCGAGCGCGGCGAGATTGAAGCGCTATTGCGTCGCGAGGGTATCTATAGCTCGCACCTCGCAGCTTGGCGCAAGCAGCTCGCGCTCCACGGCAGCGAGGCGCTCGAGGGGCGCAAGCGCGGCCGAAAGCCGAAGCTCGACGCCAAGGACAAACGCATCGCCGAGCTCGAGAAGCGTAATGCGAAGCTCGAGGCAAAGCTCGCGCTCACGGGGAAGCTGCTCGACCTCCAAAAAAAAGCGGCTTCGATTCTGGGGATCGAGCTCGCGACCGACGAGGAGTCTTGATGGATATCATCGAGGACATCGACGATCCGGCCATCCCGATCGCGCAGGCGTGCGAGGCGCTCTGCATCGGCAGGGCGACCGTCTACCGGCGCACCACGCCTCCGAGACCGCCGAGTTATGCGACGCGCGCGCCGAGCCCGCGAAGGCTCGGCGAGGACGAGCGCAAGGCGATCCTGGAGGTTTTGCATTCGGAGCGATTCGCGGATCAGCCGCCGCCCGAGGTATACGCCGCGCTGCTCTCCCAGGGCGTCTACATGGCATCGATCCGGACGATGTACAGGCTGCTCGCCGAGCAGGGTGAAAACGCCGAGAGACGGGCGCAGCGGGCTCCCGCGAGGCACGTGAAGCCAACGCTCTCGGCGACGGCCCCGAATCAGGTCTGGACGTGGGATATCACGAAGCTGCGCAGCGTGGTTCCAGGGGTCATGTTCTGCCTGTACGTGATCATCGACCTGTTCAGCCGAATGGTCGTAGGGTGGCTCCTGGCCGAGCGAGAGAATGGCGCGCACGCCGAGAGGCTGTTCGCGGAGACAATCGCGCGGCACGACGTCGCTCCAGGCGCGCTGACGGTGCACGCGGACCGCGGATCGCCGATGAAATCGGAGGATCTCGCGCAGCTCTTCGCACTCCTCGGCGTGGCGCGCAGCTTCAGCCGGCCCCACGTGAGCGACGATAATGCATTCTCGGAGGCGCAGTTCAAGACGCTGAAGTACCAGCCCGATTACCCCGGTGCATTCGCGTCCATGGCGCACGCGAGGGCGTGGTGCCAGGAGTTCTTCGGATGGTTCAACGAGCATCACCAGCACTCGGGGATCGCGCTTTTCACGCCCGCCGAGGTGTTTTACGGGCGCGTCGAAGAGGTCGCCGAGCGAAGGCAGGCAGCGCTCGATGGCGCCTATGCGGCAAACCCCGAGCGATTCCCGAATGGTCCGCCCGTGGCGCGAAGGCCGCCCGCGGCGGTGCATATCAATCCGTTGCCGATCGGCGACGACGCAGCGGAGGGCGTCGCCGCGAGCGCTGAAGAGAGAAGCGCGGCCCGCGCCGCGGCGAAGACGCCGCGACGCGAGCCGCAGGAGCCTGAAGCCAGAGCCCGGAGTGCGCCTCACGCCGCGGCGAAGACGCCGCGACGCGAGGCGCGAGCTGCCGCTGCTGAAGCTCTACCCTCATAGAATTCACGATGTTGCTGTCTCATTCGCGTTGACACGTTCCGGCTCGCGGCCGTCATCTCTTCCCTTTTAAGGCGTGCTCACCCACCTCCGAGGTCGGGTGCAAGCAGTCAGCGAGCGGCGTGTACTCAAAACGATTCTTGTCAGCATCCCGTGACCGCGCGTACCATCCTCCAGCCAAGCCGGCAGCACCTCGTGCCCCCCTCCTCGGATCGGTGGTCGCGGGACACACTGTTCTGGGGCCTGGTCGGATGGGAGCACCATTATGATCCGGAATTGCACATGTATGGGCACCAATGAAAAGTGTGAACGGTGCAGCGGCAAAGGTTACTACGACGACTCGCCCCCACCCCCAATGCCACCACCCCGACCAATTGCTCGGGGCACCGCAAATGCCTCTACATCCACGCAAAGCTCCGACGGCCCCGATTCCGAGAACGACCGCCACTTTCCCACTCCTGTGAAGGTGTACGTCGGGAATCTCTCATATAGGACCACCCACGAAACAATCCGTAACACATTCGCCGCCTTTGGCGAGGTTCGCCAAGTACTCATACCTACCGATCGCAGGAGCGATCAGTCCCGCGGTTTCGCGTTCGTGACCATGGGTTCGGCGCAGGCGGCAAAAGAAGCGATCTCCCAGCTCAACGGTAGGAAACTCGACGGCCGTCCCCTCTGTATCAACGAAGCGCGGGAGCGTCCTCAAGCCAGGAATAAGGTCGAAAACCAAACAAAAGCTCGAAAGAAATCCGCCAAACGGCCGCAGGATCGTAAGCCCAAAAGTCAAGTGCCTAATCGATCTAACATCCTTTCACGTGCATCCGAAATGAACGTGGAACCTGCGCCAACCAACTCACCCATCACAAATATTAGGATTTTTTTGATTGGGGATGACTCTCACGACAAGACGAGGCTGACGGGGTTCCCCAGCCGTGACCACGGGAAGTTTGGGTCTTATCCATTGCATGATGGTTTCGATGACGAATCGGGGCCAGAATAGTCAAGCGCCGGTGGTCCATTCGCACCACGCAAGGCAGCCGAGATTGCATTGCCCGTGAGCACGGGCGGGCCGTCCCCGGCCCGCGTCCACGGCGCTGCGAAGTACCCTTTCGCGAGGCGTTTCGCGAAAAGACAGAGCCCCGTGCCATCCCAGTACAGCACGTCGAGTGCGTTCACTGGGCCCCGCGCTGGCTCGCCAGGAAGCGATGCACCTCGTGTGTTCCGGTTGCTCGATACGGCGTCCGCCTCGTTGCCGAGCACTTGAAGCACTCCAGCAGCTCTGCCCACCGGGTCGTTACCCCGCGCGAAACACCTCCGCCGTCCGCGTGATCTGAACCGCCGATCCATCCGCCTCACGCAACGCGTTCACGATCCGAAGACGCTCATCCGGCACGAACGGCCCGTGCATGGCAGCGACATCGTCCTCGCATACGACCGCGATCTCCTGCTCCTGCGAGTCCCGACCGACGAATCCCCCGCGATTTATGACGCTGTGGACCACCACCTCCAGATCGACCCGCCCACCTTTTCCCCGTCCCGCATCTTCCTTCGATTCCCAGTACGCATCGCAGAGCTGCCGCACGCCGCACCCACTGCAATGCGGTCCCCGGGTCGCCTCCGCAGGACGGGTTGATAACGCGGTCTGGTAGCGACGTATCTTCTCCTCGAGCTCCCGCTCGGCGGCCACGAACTCCGCCTCGATCACGGGCCACCGCTCGACACGGGGGCCGTAGCGCAGCTCTATCGTGGCCGGGAGATCACCCGTGCTCCGCCACCACATGAGCGCATAGAGACGGAGCTGCTCGCGGTACTGCGGCTGCGGGGCCCCGGTTTTGAAATCGAGGACGGTCGTCTCGCCTCCTCGGCGCACGAGCAGATCGATGAATCCGCGGAGCGGGAGCGACGGGTGCCGGACCTCCTCCTCCGAAAGAATCCCTTGCTGCTCGAGCAGCGCACGCCGAGAGAGCGACGAGCCCTCGACGAGCGGGCTCCGGGTCGGGCCGAGCGCGAGCGTGGCAGCCTGTGCAGCGACCGCCGTGTATTCCTGGCGGAATGCCTGCACGACCTTGTTGTAAATGTCGCGCGCAGTTGATTGAAACCGGAATCCCGTGGCGCGGGGATTCTGCGCGACGCGCCCCTCGAGCTCCTCGATCCTCCTCCTGGCCTGTCCGAGGATGTCCACCTTCGCCATCACTTTGCGAAAGACGTCCGTGCCGATCTCCGGGTATCCCGCGATCGCCATGGCACGAAACAGGTCGCTCAGTATCTCGTGGACGATCACGCCGACATCCGCGGGTTCGCTGGGCTTTTCGGGGTAGCGACGCAGATCCCCGTACCGCGAGCGCGAGAGTTGCCACTGGCGGAGGCACACCGCCATTTGCTTCATGCTCGAGTAGCTGTAGGCGTCGGGCGGACCTGCCCACTCCGTCGGCGCCATCAGGCCGTAGAACGCGCGAGCGTCCATGCTCAAGCCTTCTCCACGCCGAGCCGCTGGCAAGCGCGGGGCAGATCATTGAGCAGAGTAAACGTGTCCAGCGCCACGACGGGCGCCGCGTTGGCCTGGGCTTCCTCGAGCACGTGAGCGCCGACGACGTCAGGATCGACCAGCGGGTGATGCACGTCGACCCATGTCCAATCCCCCGAAATTTGGACCCGAAGCGGCACGGGGGCGCTCTCCGTCGCGCCGGTCTCGAATCGAATTCCTCGCAATGTGAGCAGGTCGCAGAGCGGTCGGACCGCGGCAGCCGCCTCGTCCTGCGTCACCGAGGGCTCCGTCCCTTCAAGCACGTAGTCGAGGAGCGCGAGGCCGAGGTGCCGGTCGAGGGACCCGTGGAGCATCTGGTTCGCGTAATGACGCAGGCAGCGGTGGCAGGAGGAGACGCAGTCGCAGCTCGCGAGGAGCTCCCGCGCGTCCACGAGAACGGTTTCGAGGAACCTCCGCACCTGATGCGTATATCCGGCACCGCCCGGCAGAAGGTCGTACAGATAGAGATCCGCTTCCCTCGTCACGTCCCCGGGCACGGGGTTCCAGTTACCGGCCAGCTCGCCCTCGTCGATCTGGAGCGTGCGCGAAGCCGCGAGGCACAGCGCTTCCACGAGCGACGTCAATGCCATCGAACCTGCGCGTCCCGAATGCTTCGTGTCGACTGCACACTTCATGGGCGATCCGAGGACCACCCGGAGCAGGAGCACGTCCGTCGGGAACTGATGGCCGAGGTAAAACGGCCCCACGGCAGTGCCTGTGCATTGACCGCCCTCCTCCGTCGGGTGCCTGTGCACCTTGGGATGGTTGTCCTTTCCGACGAGCCGCGGGGTCGTGAACTTGGGTCCGAAGACCGGCTCCGCCGAGCCGCATGTGGGGCATATATGAAAGCCGCGATCCCCGAGGCCCTTGTTGACCACGACGAGTGTCTCGGTGCGCGAGAGCAGTCGGAGGCGGCCGCCGTAGCGCTCCTCCTCCCATGTCCTTGTCGAATGAACCTCGATCTTCGCGGGGGTCGACATACCGGCATACGCGATGGCTCCACCGCGATCGATCTGCCGCTCCTCGTTCACGTCGGGGGCAAAACCCTCGGGACGTACGAAATCGAGCGTCGCGAGCTGAGACTCACGGCATACGGGGCATGCCGGCTGCGCCTTGGCAGCCCGGTCGAGCGTCATGAAGCCACAGGACTTGCACGCGGTGTACGCCCGCGCCCTCGCCAGCACTTCGCGTACCCCGGGAGGGTAAGGCGAATACAATGCGGCCGACTCGAACCTGAACTTGTCGATCG
>JANMGF010000364.1:0-3874 GCA_031374535.1 Polyangium sp. (in: bacteria) | reverse complement strand
AAGGGGCCGAGCGGGGGCGGCGAGGCGCTGCCCGAGTCGGTTTCGCTCGGGAAAAGCGCGGCGGGTGATACGTCGCTCCTGCTCCACTTCGAGGTGCCCGTCGCCGAGGTGGGCGAGGTGTCGTCGGCGTTTCTGGTGCTGGAAACGGCGACGTCGGCCCAGCCGCCGAGCCACCCGGTCTCCATGGAGATCGCGCGGATCCTCGAGCCCTGGCGCGCCGATTTCGTCTCGTGGGGGCGAGCGCCGCGGCTCGATCGGGTCGAGAAGGCGGGCACGATCGGCGTGATGTCCACGAGCCCGGTGCGTATTGACGTGACGCACGTGGTGCAGCGCTGGGCAAAGCGGCGCGAAGGGGAGCACGGCATCGCGGTGCTGGCCGATCCGGACGATCCGCGGGGGGTCACGTTTTCGCTCGGCGTGGTCGAAAAGAGGGGCCCGCGCCTGGAGGTTTACGTCCGGTGACGGCGGGAAGTCCGCTGCTCTCGGTCCGCGACCTCGCCGTCTCCTTCGCGACCGCCGAGGGGGGCGTCGTGCAGGCGCTCGACGGGGTCTCGTTCGACGTCCCGCAAGGGAAAACCGTGGGGATCGTGGGGGAGTCGGGGTGCGGAAAGACGGTGACGGCGCTGTCGATCCTGCGCCTCTTGCCCGCGCCGTCCGCGCGGATCGATCGTGGATCGATCGTGTTCCAGGGCGAGGATCTCCTGAAGCTCTCGGAGCGCGAGATGCGGCGCGTGCGCGGCGGCAAGATCGGCATGGTCTTTCAGGAGCCGCTGACGGCGCTGACGCCGGTCTACTCGGTGGGCTCGCAGATCATGGAGGCCATCCAGCTGCACGAGCGCATGTCCCGCGGGGCGAGGAAAACACGCGCCGTCGACCTTTTGCATCGCGTGGGTTTTCCCCGCCCCGAGGAGCGCTTCGACAGCTACCCGCACGAGCTCAGCGGCGGCATGCGGCAACGGGTGCTCCTGGCGATGGCCCTCGCCGCGGGGCCGCGGCTGCTCGTCGCGGACGAGCCCACGAGCGCGCTCGACATGGCGTTGCAAGCGCAGATCATGGCCCTTCTCTCGGATCAAGCGCGGGAGCTCGGCATGAGCTTGCTCGTGATCACGCACGATCTCGCGTTCGTCGGGGAGATCGCGCACGAGATCGTGGTGCTCTACGCGGGGACCGTGGTGGAGTCGGGTCCTTCTTCGCAGGTCCTCAAAGCGCCGCGGCACCCGTACACGCAGGCCCTCCTGCGAAGCGTGCCGCCCGTGGGATCGTTCCGGACGCGCGGCGAGCGACGCAAACCTCTGCCGACGATCGAAGGGTCGCTGCCGGATCTGCGTGTTTCGCCGCGTGGATGTCGATTTGCGCCGCGGTGCCCCGAGGTGATGGAACGGTGCCCTGTGGAGGCGCCGCCCCTCTTCGCGTCCGAAGCCGGGCGCTCCACGGCGCGGTGTTTCCTCGCCGATCCCGCGGTGGCCGAGGTGCAAGGAGGCGCCGCATGACCCGTGTACCGGACAAACCGGTGCCCTCGCGCGCGGGCAAACCGCTGCTCCAGGTGGAGAAGCTCTCGACGTTGTTCCCCGTGCGGCAGGGGCTCTTCAAGTCGCCGCGGTTCTTGCACGCGGTCGACGGCGTGAGCTTCTACATCCGGCCCGGCGAGACGCTGGGGCTCGTCGGCGAGTCGGGCTGCGGCAAAAGCACGCTCGGACGTACGGTGCTGCGCCTCGTCGAGCCGACGCTGGGGCGCATCGTGTTCGACGGGCAGGACATCACGCGCGTCTCGGAGCGCGCGCTCCGGCCGCTGCGAAGGCGCATGCAGATCGTCTTTCAGGACCCGTACTCGTCGCTCAACCCGCGCATGACGGTGCGCGAGATCGTGGGCGAGGGGATCGCGGCGCTCCGGCTCGCGAAGACGCGACGCGAGGCCGACGAGACGATCGAGGAGACGGTCGCGCGGGTGGGGCTCGGTCGCGAGGCGCTCGATCGATATCCGAACGAGTTCTCGGGAGGGCAGCGGCAACGGATCGCGATCGCGCGTGCGCTCGCGGTGCGTCCGGACTTCGTGGTGTGCGACGAACCGACGAGCGCGCTCGACGTGTCGGTGCAGGCGCAGATCCTGAACCTGCTCGAAAAGCTGCAGGACGAGCTCTCGGTGAGTTACCTGTTCATCTCGCACGATCTGCGCGTGGTGGGCTACATGAGCCATCGCATCGCGGTGATGTACCTCGGGCGCATCGTGGAGATGGGGCCCGCGCGCGAGGTGGCGGAGCGGAGGCTTCACCCGTACACGCGAGCGCTCTTCGGGGCGCTGCCGCGCGAGGACGGCGATCCGCGGCCGCGGCGCGTGTTGCATGGAGAGCCGCCGAGCCCCCTCGAACCGCCGCGCGGATGTGTCTTCCAGAAACGTTGCCCGAAGGCGGAGAAGGGGCGCTGCGACGTCGAGGCGCCGGAGCTCATGGAGCTCGTGCCCGGCAGCCACCACCGCGTGGCGTGTTTTCATCCGGATGGGGTCGAGATGCAGGGCTCGGAGCCTGTCGCAAGGCCCTCGCCCGCGCCTCTCCCGCCCGCGGATCGGTGAAGGAAACCGACCCTACCGGAGCACGCGATCCGACGCCTCGGCGTCCTCGATCCGGATGTCGGGCGACGGCAGCTCGAGCTCCTCGCAGGCGAGGACGGCTTCGAGCTTGATCGGGTTGGCGATCGTGGAGGTTTGTCCCATCGTGAGGGCTTCGACGACGGCGCCGATCGTCCACCGGCCGAGGGACGAGACACGCACGTCGTCGCCGTGGAGCTGGAGGATGTCGCGTAGATCCTCGTGCTGGTGGAGGAGCTCGTCGGCGGCGCTCGGGCCGAGCACCATCCGCGCGGTGCGGACGACGCGGCGGAGCACGCTGTTCCAGGCCGTGATGACCTCGGGATCGGTCACGTCGTCGAGGATGTCGAGGCCCACGGGCAGGCGCGCGAGGCGCTCGATGTACCGATGCAGCAGCGCGCCGCGCAGGAGACGACCGTGCTGCGGGGCGATGATCTCCACCGGCGGATCGAGGGCGCGGATGGCCTCCATCGCGCGGGTGAGCACGCGGTTCGTGGGCATGTACGTCTGGTGGAAGGCGCGGATGCCGGGCCAGTCGGTCTCGTCGGCCCAGATGCCGCGGGCCTCGATCGGCGTGAGGCCGCCGAAGAGGTCGCCTGTGAAGAGCACGCGCGTCTCCGGGTCGTAGAGCATCACGGCGCCGCGGAAGTGACAGAAGGGGCTCGGGACGGGCAGCATCATGTGGCCCGTGGGCACGTCGAAGCCGCGGGGAAAACGGGCCGTGTCGACGAACCGCTCGGGCGGCAGGTTGAGGTGCACGATGAGGCGCCACGTCGCCTCCGAGCAGACGATGGGGGCCGTAGGCGCGTAACGGGCCGTGATCACCGCGGCGCTCGAGCCTACGTCCGGGTCCTGGTGGTTGATGTACATCGCCGAGAGCTTGCTCATCCCGCCGATGAGCGTGCCGATCTTCGCGGACACGACGGCGAAGTCGGAGCTCGAGCCAGGGTCGACGAGCAGGTGGAACGGTCCGCTCTGCTCGAAGCCGGGCTTGGGGCGGAAGATGCGCAGGAAGGGGTTCGCGTGGAAGATGCTCTTCGGATCACGCTTGCCGACCCAGTAGGTGTCCTTGGCGATCTCGACGGGCGAGACGACCTCGGGTCGATCGACCTGCGGCGTGGGGCGTGACCCTGCTTGGGGGCTCGCGATGGGCCCGGTGTGCGGCGTGGAGCCCCCGTCGTGGCCGCGGGAAGGAATGAGCTGGCCGGACGACGCGTCCCCGACGGCGAACTGCGGGACCGGCGCGGAACGACCCGGCGCGCGACGCTCCTCGCGCCACCAGCAACGCGAAGG
>JANMGF010000497.1:0-3517 GCA_031374535.1 Polyangium sp. (in: bacteria) | reverse complement strand
TCACGCGATCGGGGAAGGGCGTACGCAGGATCCCGATCGGCGTGAGCGTGAGGGGCTGGAGGCGGGGATCGTCGGGGGACAAACCAGGATCACTCGGTCCACAAGGACTCGGTCTCACCCATCGTGCGGTAATTCGAGTCGATGTGGTTCATGAGCTCGAGCCACCACGACTCGAGCTTCGCGCCGCTCTGGAGCGGGCTCTCGCCGAAGAACGTGCCGCGGATGCACTCGGCCTTGCCGTCAGCGCCGACGCGGCAGCGGCCGTCGACGAACACGAGGATCATCTTGGGCAGGCGGCTCTCCATGCTGTCCGTCGGCGCGTTCATGAACGTCTTGATCAAGGTCGCCGCGGCGACGAGATCCTTCGGCTCCTGCCCGTAGCCGTGCAGCGCGTAGACCACCGGGTAACGCCGATCCTTCTGGTCCTTGTGCGCGTAGCCGGGCGGAAGCGCCACGCTGATGGGGCCCGTGCGGCCGAACGTCGACTTGAAATCGAACGAGCAAGCGCCCTGGACCTCGCAAGGCTGGGCCTCCGGATCCGCGTCGTCGTTGCTCTCGAGCACGAGCGTGCGTAAAACCGGATCGGGCCAGCGCGAGCCGATGAAGTAGAGCGCGCCTTGCAGGCGGGCGATGAGCTCGTTCGCGGTGCCCACGTGTTGCCCGCTGCCGTCCTCGATGTCCTTGGCCGTCGGATCGAGCTTGCCGTACCGCTGGAGCACGATGCCGGGCAGATCCTCGTAAGGCACGCGCGAGGGCTGGTAGCCGTTCGGGTTCGAAGGATCGAGCTCGGGGTGCTGCGTGAAATCCGAGAAGTACGTGACGGGCCTCTTGCGCGCGCCGAACGCGCCCGCGAGGTGCTGCGCGCTCACCGCGAAGTTGAAGAGATCCCGCGTGCCGCCATCGGTCCACACGTCGAGCCGGCGGAGCGCGTTGTCGTCGAGCTCGCCGCCGGGCGGCGCCTCCCGCGTCATGCGGTGCACGATCGAGTGCGCGTCGCGCTCCCAGAAACGATCGAGCCCACTCGCGACGGTGAACTTGCCGTCGCCCTCGCCCACGTCGTAGCCGTCGCCGGCCTGTTGCCAGCCCCCGGGCGGCTGCTGCTTGGTGCCGGGGATGCCGTCGAGGCCGTCGTCCTGGAACGGCTCGCCGTCGTCGAAGCGCATGTTCTGCTCGGTGCCGCTCGGGTTGTATTGCGCGTCGTAGTCGTCGCCGCTCGGGTCCTCGTTGACGCCGGGCATGTACCCCGGCTCCTCGGCGCTCGGGAGGCCATCCTTGCCCCAGTCCTGCCAGGGCTCGTGGCCGGCGCGGATGATGGGCTCGAGCTCGTCGCGCTTGCCGTTGCCGTTGTAGTCGACCGCGAGCGCGAGCTCGAGCGGGTAGGTGTTGCCCTCGTCGGTCCACCAGTTCGCGTACGGCGTGCGCTCTTGTTTTTGCGGGGCTCCGTCGCAGACCGTGATCACCGGGAAGGTGCCGTCGGGGTTGAACTCGTCGTCGAAGTAGTTCGTCAGCGTGAGCGTGTTCGCGCAACGCTCGATCGGGCAGTTCTGCGCGAGCTCCTCTTGTTTCTCCTTGTCCGGCCCGTCGAGCGGATCGATGAAGAGCGTGCACTCGTCGGTCGGTCGTCCCCCGGTCTGGCTCGGGTCGTCCGGACGAACGCCCGCGGGCAGGTTCTCCGCGCCGGGCGTGAGGTTCTCGCCGTTCGGGTTGCCGAACATCACCGCGAGGTCGCGGAAGATCTGCACGTAGGCCTCGCGGTTGAAGCTGCCGCCGCTGCCGGAGCGCGGGTACTCGAACCACCACTGGTTGAAGACCTGCGTGTGCTCGTACGGATCACGCGGGGGCAACATGAACGCGCATTTGCCGGGGGATCCCGGGATCACGCCGATACACGTCTCGTCGACCTTGCACGCGGCGTTCGTCGTGCAGAACGTGGGATCGAAGTTGATGTCGGCGAGCGTCGTGCCCTTCGGGATCGAGCGGAATCCGCCGACGTAGTGGCGCTTGACGGCGTCGAGCATCCACGTCCAGTCGACCGGCCCTCCGAGCGGGGCGAGCGCGTCGAAGAGGTGGTGGTGGCGCATGCCGAACATGGCCGTGCCGCCGCCGCCCATCGAGACGCCGAGGATCGCGCGGTGGGTGAGCCTGCGGGGGAAGGTCTTCGTGCCGGCGTCCTCGGCGACGACGGCCTGGTAGGTGCCGAGCCGCGGGGCCTTGAACGAGAGCGCCCACGTATCGCCGACCTTCGTGATGTGCGCGTCGGTCACGGGGACGACGCGGGGCTCCTTGAAGGCAGGGCTCGAATACGCGACGGAGAGGTGGCGCAGGCGCGCTTTGTCGGGCAAACGGGCCGGGTTCAGCGGGATCGACATCGGGACGTCGCGCTGGAAACGGGTGCTCACGGGGCCAAACGTGACGGGCGGGCCGAGCGGCTCGTACCCCGCGGGAGGCTTCGCGTCGCTGCAGGCGATCGTCGCGTCGAACGTGGGGACGCTCCAGAGGAAGCTGCCGCTGTTCGGGTCGCTCGCGCCGGGCGGAAGGCCGATGCTCGCGGCCGCGAGGCTGCCCTTGGCGGTGACGGTCTTGCCGCCCTCGACGGGGCCGGTCGCGCCGTCGCCCGCGGCGCACGTGAGGTCCGTCGTGGCCGAGGTGTCGAGGACAGAGACCTCGAGCGTGGCTTCGACGTCGGTGCCGTCGCCGCGGGGGATGAAGGCCTTCAGCGTGGCGCTGCCGGTGGCCTTGCCAGCGACGACGGAGACATCGACGCCGCCGCGGTAGAGGCCAAACGCGTCGGCCGCGGGCGCGGGGGTGATGTCGGGGCTCGAGGAATCGAAGCGGATGGCGGTCTTCGTGCAGATGTCGGGATCGGCGACGAGGCGGACTTTACGCGTGGCGCAGCTCGTCGCGCCGTCCTCGCATTTCGCGAGGAAAACGCGGCTCGGCTCGAAGCGGAGCTTGACCACCTCGGGCGACGGCGCCGAGCAGAAATCCCCCGGCCGGAGCGTGGGCTCGGTCCCGCCGGAGCTCGTCGCCGGTGTGGTTTCGGTCGTGCAGCTCGGCGCGGCGACAGCGCCGAGGGCGCCGAGGAGCGCGAGGACGATGGCAGCGCGTGCGCGTGTGGAAGAAAAGCCCCGATGGCGATCGGTCGTCATGGAGACGGAGGATACCGAAGCTCGGCGACGGAAGGGGGGGCATCACGCGGGCTGGGATCGCGCGAGCCCCGCTTCGTTTGGGGTCAGGGTGCGGGCGCTTCGGGCTCCGGCGGAGGCGCGGCGGGCTCTTCGGGGAGCACGGGCAAGCTCCCGAGGACCGGGGCCTTCTCGATCGGCGCGAGGATCTCGCCGTCGGTCACGCTGCCGAGCCACGATCCCTGGATCGCGATGGGCACCGCGGTGTCGTCGACCTTAGCGCCGGCCGCTGCGAGGATTTCGATGACGCCGATTTTTCCCTCGATGGCAGAACCATCCTGGGCGGCGTCCCAGCGCGCGGTGAGCGCCTCCTAACAAAGTCCGACGAGGCA
>JANMGF010000335.1:0-21625 GCA_031374535.1 Polyangium sp. (in: bacteria) | reverse complement strand
ATGAGCTGCTCCGCGACGTCCCGATCACGCGGCAACTTGCGTGCTTCGGCGCTCACATGTCCGATCCCCGAGACGTCCGACAACCAGAAGAGGGGCCGCCCCGCGCGAGCCGCCGCCTCCTCGAACCGGTCGTACATCAGGGCCATGTCGTCGACCGAGACATCACCCACGTCGCGGATGAAAAACAGGTCCGGCTCCTCGAACCGATACCCATGTGTCCCAAGCGGTAACCAATCGTCTGAAAACTCCCGCTTCACCATGGCTCGACGTGACCCCTACCCCTCTACCGTGGACGCTCGACTCCAGAGAGGAACATACCGACTTCCGTGGCGACACGCGAGCGAAGCAGAGCCCCTCCGCCCGGGGCCCGAACGCCCGAGCCCGCCCCTCGGCCGTCATGGTATGAGGGGCCGACCCAGACCAGGAGATCATCATGCGACACGCCCTCCGAACCCTCGTTCTCACCTCTTTCGTCGGCCTCGCCCTCGCCGCCTGCGGCGGGTACTCGCCGGACGAGGCCAAGACGAAGTGCGACCTCGAACGCACGGCCAAGGCCGCCTGCGTGAACGACGCGGCCTACCAGCAGTGCCTGAGCTGCTTCGAAGAGTGCGGCGACGGCTGCGCCATTGCCGAGTCCTGCCCCCTCCAGTACATCTGCTCCGAGTAATCTTCCGCACCCCGCCTACGCCACGACGGCCACCTTGTGGTTTGGAGCACCAACCCACAAAAAACGTCACCCCTGCGCTTTCGACCGGACGATAGGCCCCCTCAACACATGGAGGGGAGCAGGGGAGATCCGATCTGCATGCGCCGATCGGGCCTCCCTGGGCAGACGAGGATCCCCTCGTTGCTCGTGGTCGGCCGCGGTGTCCGAGTGGTGCTCGTCGTCTGGGCAAAAACGCGGGTGGTGCAAGGGCACCGCGGCCGACCAGGGGCAGGCCCCGGGAGGGTGGAAACCATCCTGCCGCCCTGGTCACGAACGCTCGCGGGTGCTCCTCGGCCAAACCCAAAAAAAAGGCCCCTCCTGTGAGAGTCTCGTTGCCTCGGCCGTCAGGACGATGAAACCTTCCCGGGGTTTGCCCCGTCTTATCCGACGTAGAACGCCATGACCTTCGACCCCTTCCTCGACGAACCGCCCGACACCCGCCACGACGCACCCACGAAGCGCGCGATCGAAGGTTTTTTCGCAGACGAAGCAGCATCGAGCGACGGCCCCGCGACGCGCGCGATGAGCCCGGACGAACGCAACGTGGCCCTCCTCGGTCCCGCGACGGGTCGCTACGAGGGAGCCGTCGGAGCCTGGGACGACGCGCCCGCCGAGCGTGTCCTACCGCCGGCGGACGACTCCCAGGACGACGACGTGGAGAGCGTCGAGGCTGCCGGACCGTGGCTCCGGTCCGATCGGAAAACCCTGCCCTCGGCGCGTTTCCCGCATCCGGGAGAAGGACCGCTCGGCGCGCGGCACTTCGCCGACCTCGGGTGGGAGAACATGGCCTCCGCGGAAGAATCCGGGGCCGCGGCGCCCCGGGAGGACGACGCGGACCTCGACGCCGAGGATGCGAGTTCGTCGTCGATCTGGGGCCGGGTGCAGCAGTTCGTCGCGGGGCTCGGCAAGAAACGCGCGGCCCCGAGCCCCTCGGCCTCACACGCGCGGACGACGGCGCGCGCGGTCGCGGAGCTTTTGTGGACGATGGAAGACGCGGACCTCGAGGTCATCGCGACGCACATCGAGCACGTCGTCTCCTTGCGCCAGCTCGGCCCAGACGCCTACGCCGAGGGGCGGATCCTCGACGCGCTCGGCTCGCTCGAGTCCGCGGACCGCGCGTCGGGCGGCATCACGCTCACGGCGCTGCGGGGGCACATCCCCGAGGTGTCTCGCAACGTGCTCGACGCGGCCTTGCTGCGCCTGGAAGAACGCCGCTCCGTCGCGCTCGCCCCCGCGGAGGACATGCCCGAGCGCGACGCGTTGCGCGACCCGAAGCGAGGCTTGCTCGGCCGCTGCGCGATTCTTTCGCCTACAATGGGGGGCTCGCGCAGCTAGCTGCGCTCTGCCCCCCAAACCCCCCGCCCACAATGGGGGGCTCGCGCAGCTAACGGGCGGCTCTCACCGCACCTTCGCTGCTTCCTCGCCCACGCGCTCGAACAGCTCCGGGATCGCCTTCTTCTGCGCGGCTTCGCGGATCCATCCGGGCAGGGAGGTGTTCGGCTCGGCGTGCACCGTGTACACGACGAGGCTCTTCTTGCCGCCGTCGACCGGTTTGACCTCCCAGCTCCCCTCGTTGAACTTGTAGTCGCCGCGCACGAGCTTCCAGCGCCGCGCCATGCCCTTCTCGTTCTGCTCGTGCGTGGCCTCGGTGACGGCCGTCAGGTTCGAGAGCGGGAACGGCATCGCGATCGTCACCTCGCAGGTGTGCTTGTTCCCTTCCTGCTTGACGAGCCGCGACGCCGCGATGCGCGGCATGCGTTGCTTGTAACTCGCGCACTCCGAGACCACGCGCCACACCTTCTCGGGCGGCTGGTTGATCACGGCCTTCGCGACGACCTTCGGCGTGTCGTTGCCCTTGACCTCGACGATGCGGACGTCGACCGCGGCCGGGTCCCCCGCGACGGCTTCGGGCCCGAGAAACGTCGTGGCGACAAGCGCGGCGCCCAGGAGGGCGCGGCGAGCGAAGAGGGGCTTTCGATCGCGTTTCATCGTGTGCGGGGCCTCCGATCCGGGACGAGATCGAGACCTATCAGCGGAGCCCCGCCCGGGACAAGTCCTACGATTCGCAGATCACCAAGATCCACACGGTTCGTCGTGTACGTTTTTGTTGCCGCTGTCCGAGGGCAAACGTCAGCGTTCGAGCTCGCGCCGCGCGACAGCCTCGAGCGCATCGATGAACCGCGGCCGATCACACACCGCCTTCGCGCGGAGGAGGCGCCCGAGCCCTGCTTTTTTGGCGATCGTCGGCGCCTCGATGTCGAGGTCGTAGAGCGTCTCCACGTGTTCGGCCAGAAATCCGATCGGCGCGACGAGCGCCGTGCTCGCGCCCGCCTTCGCGAGGTCAGTGAACGTCTCGGCGAGATCCGGCCCGAGCCACGGTTCGGCGCTCGCGCCCTGGCTCTGGAAGGCGATACGCGTGGAAAAACCACGCGCTTCGAGCCGCCCCACCACGGCGCCCGCCATTTCGCGGAACTGCTCTTCGTACTTGTCCCCCATGGCGATCACGCGGCGCGGCAGGCTGTGCGCCGAGAGCACGATCGGAATGGTTTTCCTCTCCTCCTCGGCAAGGGCCGCGAGCGCCGCGTCGATCGTCTCGACAAACGCGTCGATCAACGCGGGTTCCAGGCCCCAGGTGGGCACATATCGAACCGAGAGCTCCGGGTGGTTCGCCGCGGCCTCGCGGATGGAGCCGTGATATACCTCGACCGATTGCGGCGCGAGCGGGAGCGAGACGACCGTACGTACCCCCTTCTCGACCAGCGCGGGCAGGACCTCGTTCGGGTAGGGGTGCCAGAGCCGGGCCGAGACCACGACGGGGATCCCGATCCGCGCCTCGAGCGCGCGCGCCTGGGCCTCGGTGATCGTCATGAGCGGCGAGCCCCCGATCACCTCGAACCGGTGCGTGACCTCGGCGACGAGCTCGGGCGGCGTCGGACGGCCGCGGCGGATGTTGTTCAGAAACGCAGGGATTTCGTCGGTGCGGGAGACGGTCCCGTGGCAGGAGACGAGGACGGCGATCGACATGGGGCGAGTGTATAAGGCGTGGAGGGGACGTCCACCAGCCACCCCCCGACTAGACGATCCGCCCCCGCCTCGAAAGCTCCCGCACGATTCGCTCGGCGCATTCGGCCACGCTCCATTCGTGGCTCGGCAAAACCAGGTCCGCGTCCTCCGGCGGCTCGTACCGGAAATCGAGCCCCGGAACGTTCGATACCTTGCCCGCCTCCGCGTCGCGGTAAATCCCGCTCCGATCGACCTCACGGCACCAGGCGAGCGGCGCGGCGAGGTGCACCAGGAAAAACCTCTCCGGCCCCACGAGCTCGCGTGCGCGGCGACGAACCCCGTCCTCCGGCGCGACGAGCGAGGCCACGCAGATCAGGCCCGCGTCGTTCATGAGTTTCGCGACCTCCATCGAACGGCGCAAATTCTCCGATCGATCCGACGCGGAAAACCCGAGGTCGCGGTTCATCCCGTGCCGCATGGACTGCCCGTCGATCGCCACCACCGCGCGACCCAGATCAAAGAGCCTGCGCTCGACCTCCCGCGCAATGCTTGTTTTCCCGGACCCCGCGAGCCCCGTGATCAGGACCGTCGTGGGCCGTTGCCCATAACGTTTTTCCCGATCCTCCGCCGTGACCGCGCTCTCTGTCCGCGTGAGCCTTCCTTGCGCCGGATCGTCCCAGTGCCCCTCGCCGCTCTCGACGATCATCCCCGCGCCGACGGTGCCGTTCGTCACGCGGTCGATCACGATGAACGCGCCCGTCGTCCGGTTCTTCGTGTACGCATCGAAGAGCAAGGGCCGGCTCGTACGGAGCTCCACCCGGCCAATCTCGTTCAACGCGAGCGCGGGTGCGTCGCTCTTCTCCAGCGTGTTCACGTCCACGCGGTGCACGATACGCGTCACGCTGCCCGGCGTACGTAATGCGCCGTGCTTGATCCAGTACTCCCGACCGGGCACCATCGGCCGCTCGTCCATCCACACCAGCATGGCGAGGACCCGCGTCGAGATCTCGGGGCGATTGTCCGGGTGACACAATACGTCGCCCCGGCTCGCGTCGATCTCGTCCTCGAGCGTGATCGTCACCGACATCGGCGCCGAGGCTTCCGCGAGATCCCCTTCCCACATGACGATCCGCGCGACCTTGCTCGTACGGCCGGAGGGCAAGGAGACGATCTCGTCGCCCACGCGCACCGAGCCCGAGCCGATCGTGCCCGCAAACCCACGAAAATCCGGGCTCGGACGATTGACGTATTGCACGGGAAAACGCAGGTCCACCGTGTTCGCCGCCTCGTCGATCGGCACCGTGTCGAGCAATTCGAGCAGCGGCTCGCCCTCGTACCACGGCATCTTCTCGCTCTTCACCACCACGTTGTCGCCCGCGAGCGCGCTCATCGGGATGAACCAGTGGTGCCGGTCCGGCAGCAGGGCCGCGAAATCGAGGTACGCGCGCCGGATCTCCTCGAAGACCTCCTGCGAATACCCCACGAGGTCCATCTTGTTCACGGCCACGACGACCTTCCGAATGCCGAGCAGGCTCGTGATGAACGCGTGCCGCTTCGTCTGCGTCGTCACGCCCTTCCGCGCGTCGATCAGGATCACCGCGAGCTCGGCCGTGCTCGCGCCCGTGGCCATGTTGCGCGTGTATTGCTCGTGCCCCGGCGTGTCCGCGATGATGTACTTGCGCCGCGACGTCGAGAAATACCGATACGCGACGTCGATCGTGATGCCCTGCTCGCGTTCGCTCTTCAGGCCGTCGACGAGCAACGCGAGATCGATCGCGGTCCCCTGCGTGCCGAAGACCTTGCTGTCCTTGGCCACGGCCGCGAGCTGATCCTCGTAGATCCCCTTCGAATCGAGCAGGAGCCTGCCGATCAGCGTGCTCTTGCCGTCGTCGACGTTCCCGCACGTGAGGAAACGCAAGAGATCTTTTCGCTCGTTCTGCGCGAGGTATTCCTCGATGTCGCCGAGGGCGAGGTCCTCTTCGTGGCTCATGATCTCAGAAGTACCCTTCGCGCTTTTTTTCTTCCATGCTGCCCGATTGATCAAAATCGATCAGCCGGCCCTGACGCTCGCTCTGCCGGGCGAGGAGCATCTCCTGGATGATCTCGGGGAGCGTCGTCGCTTCACTCTCGATCGCGCCCGAGAGCGGATAACAGCCGAGCGTCCGGAACCGGACCTTCTTCATCATCGGCGCTTCACCCGGGCGGAGCGGCAATCGCTCGTCGTCCACCATGAGCAAGACGCCGTCGCGCTCCACCACCGGGCGCTCTTTCGCGAGGTAAAGCGGGACGATCGGCAGTTTTTCCTGGTGAATGTATTGCCAGACGTCGAGCTCGGTCCAGTTCGAAAGCGGAAAGACCCGGATGCTTTCGCCCTTCTGGATCTCGGTGTTGTAGAGGTTCCAGAGCTCCGGCCTCTGGTTTTTCGGATCCCAGCGGTGATTCTTGTCGCGGAACGAAAAGGCGCGCTCCTTCGCGCGTGATTTCTCCTCGTCCCGCCGCGCGCCGCCGAACGCCGCCTGGAAGCCGTACTTGTCGAGCGCCTGCTTCAGCGCCTGCGTCTTCATCACGTCGGTGTGCACCTTGCTCCCGTGCGTGATCGGACCCACCCCGGCGCGCAGGCCCTCCTCGTTCGTGTAGACGAGCAGATCCACCCCGAGCTCGGCCTTCACATAGCCGTCGCGGTAGGCGTACATGTCCCGGAATTTCCACGTCGTGTCCACGTGGAGCAGCGGAAACGGGAGGTTTGCCGGGTGGAACGCCTTGCGCGCGAGGTGCAGGAGGACCGTGCTGTCCTTGCCGATCGAGTAGAGCATCACGGGTCGCTCGAAACAGGCGACGACCTCGCGAAGAATGTGGATGCTCTCGGCCTCGAGCATCTTGAGGTGCGTGAGCTTTCCCTGAGCCATGCTGTTTTTTTGACGCGCGGGGCCGAGGGGCCGGACGCTGCGGCAGAACATCGCGCGAACGTGGCGTCTGTCAAGAGCGAGCGTCCACGCGCGCGAGCTGGCTCACGCAGCGATCGAGCACAAGCGGTCCCGAAGCGCGGCAAACGAGGGCGCGTGGCGCTCGGGGAAGGCCGCCTCCGCTGCACGCTCACGGGTCTCCCGCGGCGCGTCGCTCGCGATCACACGAAGCGCAAGCTCGGCCTCGAGCGGCACGTCGCCCGCGAGGCGCGCCCGATCGAACGCACGCGTGGCGAACGTGGAGGGTACGGCGCCGAGCTTCGCCAGGAGGCGTAAGGCGCGCGCAGCGAGGACGAGATCGTCGAGCGACGCAGGTACTCTGTGAAAACGCTCGTCGAGGGCCTCGACGACGAACGAGGAGCGTGCCCTGGCTGCGTCGAGTTGCCCGGAGGCCGCGAGCGCCTCGGCCCGCTTCTGCTCGAAGATCGGGCGCGTGGGCGCGGGCTCGCGCGCGATGGCCGACGCGAGGAAAACGAGCGCCTCGCCAAAGAGGCCCATGCGGCAAAGCGCGCTCGCCGTCGCTTCACGGCGGAAGGCATCGAGCGCGGGGGGATCGTGGGCGTCACGAACACGCGCCACGGCGAGGGCCACGTCGAATCGACCTGCGTGGATCAACGTTTCCAGCGCCGCGGCGATCGCCTCGGCCGCGAGCCTGCCCCCGAGGAGCGGCGCGAAAACATGCACCTCCGCCCATCGATCGGGCGTCACGATCAGCGCCCCCTCTTCGACCGAACCACCGAGCGGAAGCGCCGCGAGTTTCTCGAACGTGAAGAGCGCCTCGTCGAAGCGCCCAAGCTCGCAATCGACGCGCCCGAGGCCAAGCACCGCGCGGAGGGCGAGGGCGAGCGCGCCGGGGTCTGCGTTCCGGTCGGCAAAAGAAGCGAGCAGCTCGATCGAAGCGTGGTAGAGCCGCCCTGCGTCGTCGGTACGACCGAGCCGCAACGCAATGCGGGCGGCCTCCTCGAAGGAGAGCGCGATCTCCGGAAGGCGCGTTTCTTTCGACGCGACGGCCCGATCGAGGCGCGCGGCGACCTCCATACACGAAGCTTCCAGAGGCCCGCGCGGCGACCTTTCGCGCGGGCTCATGAATTCGTCGCAAAGAAATGAACTGACCTCGCCGCCCAGCGGCGATGGCCAAACGAGGGCGATGGCGCTCATGAAGGCCGCCTTTCAAGAAGGAGGGTGGGCCGCGCGGCCAGGGTGTGAGCGCGCGCGCGAGTCCATCGAGTTCGAACGTCCGTCCCGGGGCGGTTCCCGGCAAAAAGAGCCTCGAGCGAGGCACGCGCCTCGGAGAGGCGCTGATCAGGGCATGGTCTCCCAGCCCCGCGGGTACTGCATTGGATTGTTACCGAGCGCTGCGGACGTCAACGCTCGGTGATTCAATCAATACGGGATCCAGCGAGGAAGGGCAACGAAATAGGTCGCCTGGATCGGACGTTGAATGTCCTATCGAGGGACACACGTCGAGGACCCTTGACGCGGCCGTCCACGCGAGCCTTCATGGAGCCATGTCGCCTGTCAGCCTGCCTGCTAGGAAGCCTGCCGGCAAAGCCATGTCCATCCTCGCCGTGGTCTTCTTCTTCGCCGTCGTGTTCTCTTCGTGCCTCGGCAAGTACATGTGGACCGTCGCGGCGCCGCCCATCGTCCGCGCCGTCGCGCTCGTGGAGAAGGACGCGGAGGTGGCCGCGGCGCTCGGCAGCCCCGTCTCGGTCTCGCTGGCCGTGGGAAAGACGCTCTCCCGCGACCTGCTCCGCAAGCTGCGCACGGACACCGACGTCGTGTACGTCATCACGACGGCCAAGGGCCCCAAGGGCGAGGCCGATTTCACGCTCCGGGCGCAAAACATGAACGAACAGGGCTGGGCCGGGACCTTCTCGCTCGTGCTGCCGGGGCGCTCGGTGCTGCGCGAGCAAGGGTATGTGCAGGAAGGCGCGCGCACGCTACTGGAAGGCGACTTCGCGCCCGACGGAACGCCGCGCTTGAAAAAGCCCTGACCCGCTTCAGACGCCGTTGCAGGCGAAGATGTGCTCGACCGCATCGAGCACGAGCTGCTCCACCTGCTCCGGCCCAATCTCCGAAGGATGTCCGTGCCGGACCAGATCCATCGGGGGGCGATTCACGTCGAGAAAAGCGAGCACCTCGGTGCGGCCACGGCGCCGGATCACGTTGTAAGCAACGAGGTTTGCCCACGCGGGATCGGCCCCACGAATCCCGAGCCACAGCTCGATGCTCGGCTTCTCCTTGCACCCGTCGAGCGTGATCGTCGGTGAATGCCCGGAGCTCCGTAGCTCGGCGGCGACCTCCTCCATCACCGGCCGGATGACCTCGCTGCGGGCGCGTTCGAAGGCGACCTCGAAGCTCTCCTCGACGACGGCCCCGCGCTCGATGAGCCGCTTTTCGTAGCGGCTCGTGATGAGCGCGAGCCGGTTCCGGTTCTGGTCCTTCATCGATTCACGGCGCGAGCAAGAGGACCTTGACCTGGCTCGGGACGATACGCATCCCCGGGCAATTGGTCGAATTCTGCAAGGCCATGCTGGTCATGCGTGTCGCCGGCATCCCACCCACGAGCACGCGGAACGCGGCCGTCAAATGCCGCGCAGGCCCCATCACCGTACCCGAGGCCACGCCCATGGCCACGCCGGCATTGTCGCCGTTCGTCATCGGAATGCTCGTGGTCATGTTGTGCGAAGGGGTGCACATGAACAGGACCTTGTAGCAGGCCGAGACGCCCATCACCCCGACAGCGATATTCGGATAAGGGACCGGTACCGGCGCCGGCGCCGGCGTCAGGCACACGTCGGGAAACCCGATATCCATTCCCATCATCTGCGTGTTCGCGAACATGGCATCACCCGAGGTGGATCTGCTCGCCGTCGACCTTGACGAGCTCTTTCGCCATGACGATCGCGTGCTCGGCGCGCAAGCTCATGGTGCGCTTGGCCGCGTGATCGATGCTCTCGGCGCGGAGGTTGTCCTGCTCGGTGACGACGCGGTAAACGCGCTTCGCCTTCTGGAAGATCCGATCCGCGATCGAATCGAGCGCCTCGGCCACGACCTTCACCACGCCGAGCTCGGCGTGCACGGTGCTGCTGAAAATGCCAAAACGCTCGGCGGACACGGCAGCCTCGGTCGTGTGAAGGGTCGTTCGGCCGGAGATCAAGCTGATCTCCTGCTCGGTCACGATATCCACGCCCTCCCGCGAGAGCACGCGCACCTTGCCGGACGGAGCCTCGATCGAGGCATTCCCTTCGAGCACGATCCGCGAATCGGCATCGGCGTCTCGCTCCAGCACGGCGAGCACGTACGCGGCGCCGCTCTCGAGCAACGTGACGAGCACGGCATCACCCGCCATCGGCGCGAGCAGGCAGCTCGCCGCGCGCCGCGCGAGGAGCATATCATCGTCGACCTCGACCCGAAGGAGTGCCCCTTCGATCCCGAAAACCGTACCGACTTCCTGCACGGCGCGACCGCGGGGGTGCTTTGCTCGCCATCGCTCGGGCTCGATGCTCATGTGATTCCTCCTTCAGCTCGGAACGAAAGCTTCTGCTTTTGCAAGCTCGCGATCGTCGCCCAGCGCGAGCGAACGATCCGTGAAAATGGCCTGGGCCTCGACAGAGCGGTGAAACTTGGCCCGGAAGAGGGTCGCGCCGGAAAAGTCGGACTTCGACACGTCGGCGTTCGAGAAATCGGCATACGTGAGGTCCGCGGCCGGCAGGAGCGCGCCGACACAACGCGCGCGGTGGAAGATGCACTGCCCGAGGTTCGATTTCGCGAGGTTTGCCCCCGACAGGTCGGCATCACAGAAGATCGCCTGGTAAAAATCGGCCTTGCGCATACGCGCGGACACGAGCTTCGCCTCGACGAAAATGGCGTTTTTCCCGACGACCCCATCCAGGTTTGCCCCCGAGAGATCGGCGCCCTTGAAGTTCGCCTGCACGAGGCGCGCGCCGGAGAGATCGGTCCCGCGCATATCGCAGTCCATGAGCTGGGTCAGGCCAAAATCCACGCCGGGGAGCGACATCCCCGCGAGGTTCGACCCGACGAGCACGGCCGTCTCGAAACGCACGTCCTCGAGCTTTACCTTCCGCAGATCCGTCTTCAAGAGCGCCGTTTGTCGAAGCACACTACGCACGACGCGCAGGCCCTCCACGTCACACGAGACCAGGCTCGACCGATCGAACACGAGGTCCACGAGGCTCGCTCCCGCGAGTTTTCCTTCGAGGATGTTCGTGTTCAGCACCTTCGTGCGCTCGAACTTCGCGCTTTGGAGGTCACACCGGTTGAAGTTCACGAAGGCGAGGTTCGTCTCCTCGAGCGACACGCCCTCCAGGTTGCATTCCACGAACGACGCGTGCCGCCCATCCACGCCCGTGAGGTTCGCGCCCCGGAGATCACTCCTGTGAACAATGGCCTCACGCAGATCGGCCCCCGCGAGGTTTGCCCCCGAGAACCGGCTCTCCTCGGCGATGAGCCCGCCGAGCGATGCGCCCCGCAGATCCATCCCCGAGAGGTCGAGCCGCGTCAAAACCTCGCCGTGACGAACGCGTTTCTCGAGCTCTTCTCTGTTCATGCGTGATCCCCCAAGTAACGAACCTGGGTGACGTTGGCCCCCTCGAAGCTCGTCTTGTCGTCGCCCTTCATGCGCGCGAGGTCGGCCCGGAACAGGCTCGCGCCGCCGAAATCGGTCCCCGCGACGAGGGCCTTCTGCAACACGGCGAGCATGAGGTCCGCTCCGCGCACGGTCGCTCGATCGAGCTTCGCCCGCACCCAGCGGGATTCACGCGCGCGGATGCGATCGAGCTTCGCGGCGCGAAGGTCACATTCGCTGAAATCGCTACGATCCATCACCGCCGCCGTGAAGTCCGCCTCGCCGAGCAACGTCCCCCGCAGGTTTGCCTCGACGAACGTGGCCCCGCGGAACGACGCGCCCGTGAAATCGCACTCCTCGACGAACCGAGCGTTGTCGAGCGCCGCCCGATCGAAGCACGTCCCCTTGCCATTGCACCGCAAGAAGACCGCGGAGACGAGCTTGGCCCCCGGGAAACGCGCGCCCGAGAGGTCACAATTCAGGAACGTCGCGCCCGAGAGCTCCGTCTCCGAGAAGTCCACGCCCGAAAGACACGCATCGAGGAATCGCACCCCCGAAAGCTTGGCGCGGCGAAGCACGACATCGCCGGGGACCGCCTCGTGGAGCGAGGCACCCGAGAGATCGGCCCCCGAGAAATCGGCGCCGCCGAGCTTGGCCTTGTCCAGCGTGGCCGCTGCGAGCTGCGCCTTCAAAAACTTCGCGCCGGCAAGCTCCGCGCATCCGAGGTTCGTCTCGACGAGAAACGCCTCCTGCAGATCCGCGCCCGTGAGGTCCGCTCGGGCGAGCACCGCGCCCCCGAGACGCGCGCCCCGGAGCGAGGCGCCACGCAAGCTCGCAGCCTCCAGCATTGCTCCTTCGAGGTTCATGCCCGAGAGATCCATTCCGTCGAGCACGGCGCCCGTGAGGTCACGCCCGGCGAGGGAACCGCCCGTCGCCCGCGCCTCCAGCACGATCGCCCGCGCCCGCGCCATCGGCTCGCCCGAGAGGGGCGTCACCGGCGGGTAATGGTGGGCAAACCGCTGGTACATCTCCCGCTGCTTGTTCTCGCTGAAACGAAGCTTCCGCTCGAATTCGGGATCCGCGAGGTGCGCTTCGAGCTCAGCGTGAGGTGTCCCCTCATCGCGATATCGCTTGGCGAGGGCCCGAAAATCGGCGAGCTGCGCGTCCGCGGAGAACTTTGGCGGACCAGCCGCTTCCGACTGCGCCTTGCGCATCTGCTCATCGAAATCGAGGCCGGCCGCCTCGCAATTCGCGCGGATCCTCGCGAGCGTCTCCTCCTTCTGGTTCTTCACGAGCTCGCGAGCCTTCTCCATCTCCTTTTCCATCTGCTCGACGTAATCGGCCATCTCGTCGACGTCGGGCACCGGGGGCTCGGGTGGAAGGACCTTCGGGATGTTCGCGTCTTTCTTGCTCTCGGGGAACGCATCGAGGTTCTTGTCGGCCTCGGCGAGCCGCGCCTCCATCCCCTTGCGCAGGTTCTTGCTCACGAGCCGCTCGGTCTGCGTTCCTTCGAGCCCGACCTCGTCCGCGCGAAACGCCGCATACGGCACGCCGATGGGCAAGAGCTCCCGGTCGCGCAGCGCGTGAAGATGTCCCTTCTCCTTGTCGAGGCGGCGCGCGAGGACCTCGCGATAATGGTCGACGCTTTTCTTCTGGTCCTTCCCGTCGAGCGCTCCGAGGAGGTAGCGCACGTCCTTCGCGTCGTCCTCGGTGATACGCAGGACGCCTCGAAAAATCACGATCCCCAGGAGCGCGCCGGGCAAGAGGTGCACGGTCTCCATGCGCAGCGGGACCTCCGCCCATTCCTCGCCGCGGGGCGTCCACAAAGTGACGAACGCGCGACCCACGATCTCGGGAATACGCGATACGATCCGCGCGCGCTCGGGGTGCATGTTCTCGATCTCGATCGGCTCGCCCCCCGAGAAAAACCCCTCGATACGCTGATCCGGCGGGGCCACGTTGAAGAAGCTCCAGTCGAAATCGAGCGGCATCCCCGGCGACTCGTTCTCGAGCCACTTCTCGTCGTACGTCCCCGACTTGGCCCATCGCTCGGGCAAGGTGAGGTCTGCCGGGCCAAACGTCGCGGGCTCCGGCCGATCCCCCGGCGCTTTCACGAGCCGCTTCGGGTTCTCCACGTTCGGCAGCCAATGTACGTCCCCGGTTTCGGTCTTCTCGGGCCCGTATCCGCGACCGACGGGATTCTTCGTGAAACCCTTGCCGCCGAACGACCTCGACCACGTGAGAGGCATCTCCGTGAAAGGAAGCGGCTCCGTGGGCACGCCGTGTTTCCACATGCGATCGCCGAAGACGGCCAATCGCTTGTCGACCGACCCGACCTTGAGGCGCACCGGACAAACCGCCGCCGCCCCGCCGGGCGTATACGCTTTGCCACTCAGGAGCACCTCGCCGTTCGGCTTCGGGCGGCACACGTCGAGCGGCACGTTCGGGCCGAGCTCCTTCGTGGCGGCGAGCCAGAGCGCGGCCTCGGGAATGACCGAGGGCTCTTCCTCGAGCGTGAAGCCCGCGAGGAGCGAAACGACGAAATGCGGCTCGCGGCGCGCCTCGAAGACGCCCGTCATGACGCCGAGGCGGAGGGGCTTGATCGTCTTCATGCGAGCATGAAAATGCCGACCTGGGTGATGGTCACGCTCTGCTGGATGAGCGTGATGCTCACCGAACCGAGCTCGGCCTCTTTCTTGACGATCTTGCCCTTCTTGAGCTCGAACTCGGCGACCCTGTCGACGAGCGACAATGTCGCGCCGAACCGGATCTCCGCGGCGAGGATCCCCTCGATCTTCCCGCCGACGAGCCCCTCCATCTTGAGCCCGAGGATATTCTCGTTCTTGACGCCGATGAACGTCTCGAGCTGGGAGCCCTTGACCGTCATCTCCTGGCCGAGGACATGGTGGATCTCGGACGTGCTTTTCGTCTCGACCTTGGGGGCCGTGATGGTGATGTCCCCCGACGCCGTGATGTCCATCTTGCCCGCCGACGCGGTGACCTCGATGTCGCCGGCGGTCGCCCTCAACGTCATCTTGCCCTGGCTGAGGACGTCCATCGTCGATCCGCTCGATTGGACCTTGACCAACCCCCTGCTCAGGATCTCGGTCTTGCCCGCGGTATCGAACTTCGTATTGTTCGCGGTGACCGTGACCGTGTAATCACCCTTCGTCGTCGTGGTCATCGATCCCGCGGGCACGCGCGTGGTCCAGTTTCCTTCCGTCACGGCGAGCGTGTAATCGCCGTGGTTCGCCGTGATGCTGATGCTCTGGTTCGCGACGATCGTCATGCAGCCATCCGCCGGATCACCGCCGAGCGCCACGCCCACGCCGAGGAACATCCCGCCGCCGATCGTCGATTTCCAGTGGTCGCATACCTCGGCGGTCCAGCTCCCGCCGCCGTTCATGCCCACGGTCATGTCGTAGTTTTTCCCCGCGTCGAGCAGCGTGTTGTCGTCGGTCTTCACGATGAGCTCGTGATCCTCGTTCGGCGAGCCCATCCGGATGTAGCTGTTCGAATAAGGCGTCGACATCGTGATGCGCTGCTGCCCGGCGAGATCCTCCAGCTCGAGCCGGTTGCGCCCGCCCGTCTGAATGACGTTTTTCGTATGATTCCCGCTCGTCACCGGGCTCGGCGTGAGCGCGTTCGGGACGACGCCGCTGATCACGGGGCGATCCGGATCGCCGCCGAGGAAGGTGAACGCCACCTCGGTCCCCTTGCGCAGCGGAAAATGGAAGCCCTCAATACCGCCGCCGTGCGGCTGCATCATCCGCACAAACGTCGAAGCATTGCCCTGCTTCAGGTTGCTCTCGTCGTACTTGAACTTGACGAGGTAACGGCCCTGATCGTCGATCTGCGCGTACTCGCTGTCCGCGGCGCCGTCGACGACCCCGTTCTCCACGCCGTAAATGCGCGGCCAGACCGTGCGGCACTCGGGCCGGAATTGCAGGTCCGCGGAGATGGCGTCGACCTCCACGAAGTACACCTCCTCGTGGTCGATCTCCATGAGCTCTTTCCACTGGGTATGCCCCGCGGCCTGATTGCCGTAATGGTGCACCTCGATGGCCAGATACTTCTTGTTGAACGACCCCTTCGGGTGCTCGTCGAGCTCGAAGGTATGGCCACTCATGAGGTGCGAGCGGGTCCCCGTCGCCCGGAAAACGACCTCGCGGGCGAGCATCTCCTCCGCGCGGAGCTTCGCCAGCCGCTTGCCGTCGCTCGGCGAGAAGAAGCGGGCCCCGTACACCGTGACCTCCGCCGTGCCGTGCTGCGAGACGGAGGCCTGCCCCGACATGTCGAGGTTCGGCTTCGCGTAATCGTAGTCCTTCAGCTTGACCACCGCGGGCAGCGACGCGTGGCGCGACCTGAACGTACGGAACGAGGCGCCCGCGCTGCGGTCCGCGCCCGTCTGCGGAAAGTACCGGACCGGCTTGCCGAGCGGCTCCGCGGGGTACGACTCCGCGTCGCAAATGATGAGCTTCTCGCCGTTCTCCGTGTGCTCGAAGAAATAATAGATGCCCTCGCGCTCCATCCACCGCGAGATAAAGGCAAGATCACTCTCGTGATACTGGCAGACGTGCTCTTCCTTGGCATACCCCGTCAGCCGGATCTCGAAGTCGTCCGAGGTCAGGCCATTGTCCTCGAGGATCGCCTTGAGGATGTCCGGGACGCTCTTCTTGGTGAAGTTCCGCGAATGACGCGAGAGGCCGAGCAGCCACAGGCGGGGCACGATCACGGCGCGGACAAGCGATCGACCGCCGAAGCTGTGCAGGTGCTCCAGGCCGCCGAAAATACCCGCAATCATGAAAGGCGGGAGGGAATCGTCGGCGCGATCGAGGACGAGCCGTGCCTTCGAGCCGATGCCGTCCGCGAGGTCGATTTCCTCGCCGTCGGCCTCCTCGACCACGACCATGACCTCGAGCTCGTAGGGCCGCGAGATGGCCTCCACGCCTCGAAACATGGCGACGCGACTGTTCTCGGGAAGGGCGCTCGATTCGAGGGTGATAAGGTCGGCCATACGCTCGCCGAGGATGATAGATCCAGCGGCGCTCGTTGCAAAGGGAAAACCCGAGGCTCTAGCCCCGGGCGGCGCGCGTGGTCGACACAGCCGCGTGCGCCGCCCGCATCGCCGGCGCGACCGCGCCCGCTTCGTCCCGCATCACCGCGAACCACCGCGACGGCGTCAGCATCGAGTCCGGCATGAGCCGCTCCAGCAAATCGATCGCCTCGGCGCGCCGCGAGAGATCCGAGCCACCGAAATCGGCCACGACCTCGGCGATCGTCGAGAGAACGACGATCACGGCCTCGGCATCGGACGTCCGATTCGATGGAACATTTCCGTCCGCCTCCGGAGCCGGCTCCGGAAACCACCGCAAAAACCTGCCGTCGAGCGCCCTCCGGTCCTTCTCGATCGCCTCGCGCAGCGCCTTCGGGCCCTCCCCCTTCGCCGCGTCGTCCCCCACGACCCCGAGCTCCCGCTCCGCGCGCGCCCGCTCCGCGCTTTCATCCGCCTCGGCCACGAGCGCCTCGATCGCCGCCGCGCTCCGCTTCTCCGAGAGCGCGCCGAGCTCGTCCACGAGCCCGCCGAGCTCCGCGCGAAGCAGCGCCGCCCGCGCCTCGACGGACAGGTTCTTTTCGTCCGGCGCGTCGGCCACGTGGAGCGACGGTCCGGTGAAGAGCTTGCCCTCGCAGATCTCGACGAGCGCGTCGTCGTCGAGGAAATGATAAAATGCCCGCTCCCCGCGTGCCCGCTGCCGCGCGACGAGCGCACGGAGCGCCTCGTTCTCCTCCCCGAGCGCCACCACGCTCACGGCAATCGGCACGTCCCCCACTTTCTCGCGCGCCGCCTGGATCACCTCCTCGCGCACCACGGCGTCCCCGTCGGTCACGAGCACGATCTGCGCCCGCGCGAGGTCTGGATCCTCCTCTTTGGCGGCCCGGATCTGCTCGAAGCTCGAGAGGAGCGCATTCTCGATGTCCGTGCCCCCCTTGCGCACCGCCCCGACCACGTCCGCCATCGCCGCGATCGCCGCCCTGCCATTTTCGACCCGCGTGATCGGGCCGATCCTCTTGGTGAAGTATCGATAATGCAGGGTGACGCGTGTCGAGCGGTCCCCCTCGGCAAAACGCTTCAAAAGCATGCCGAGCTCCGCGAGCAACATCGCGTCCCGCACCCGCGCCCGCGCGCCCTTCTTGCCGTCCTCGAGCATCGAGCTCGACCCGTCGAGCACGTACACCCGAGCCTCGCCCACGAGCCGCGTCCGGATCTTCTTCTTGATCTCCTGCTCGACATAACGCCGCGCGAGCAGCCGCCCCTCGGCGAGCGCGAGCAAGACCGAGCGTGGGTCCTCGATGATCGCGTGCGGGAGGTCCGTCGCGTCGCGCGCGGGCAAAAGCAAAAGGTCCGGCGTCGGATGATTGACGACACGGAGCCGCGTCTCCACCTCGGTCACGCGCACGGGCGAGAGCGGAACGCCGACGTCGACCGTGCCGTCGATCGAGCAAAGCGCCGCGTGTGTCTCCATCTCTTTCTCGGGCGCCAGCCATTGCAGGGCGAGCAGCCGATACTTCTTGTCCTCGGCGCTCTCTCCCTTCGGCGGCTTCGCCTGCGATTGTCGCGCCATTACATAGCCTTCGGCGATCGCGGTCATCGCCGCGCCCCCGAACATCTCCTCGCTCGACCGGCGTAACGAGCGGAGCTTTTCAGCCTCGGTATCCTCCCCCTCGCCGAGGCCGAGCTTCACCAGCGCGCGCGAGGTCGAAGCGAGCCGCGCCTCGTCGCCGGCCGCGAGCGAAGCGCCGTCGAGCGCGACGAGCGCCGCGAACAAGCGCTGCCGTTCGCCCCGCGCGAGGGCATCCTTGGCCTGATGCAAAAGCCCGCGGTGCGCCGAGAGCCCCGCGGCCTCGAACCTGTCGATGCGCGCAATCTCCACGGCGAGGTGGCGCCGCCGCACCTCCACGCCCTCCTTGCCGAGCGGCAATGCCGCAGACGCGTCGAGCAGGAGCTTGCGCGCAGCCTCGAGCAGCCGCCGCTTTCGCGCCAGAAACTCCGTCTCGCCCCGCGCCGCGTCGAGCAGGTGATCGACCGCCAGAAGCTCGACCTCGACGAGGCGCTCCTCCTCGGCCGAGAGGGGTTTGTCGAGAAACCCCTCGGGTGCAGGAGCCGTGGCCTCCGAAACTTCAGCGGCCTTCGGTTTGTCCTTCTCGCCCGTTGCGCCGACCGCGCCCGCAGGCTTCCTCGGCTCGGGCGACAGAGCGAGCGGCGGCGCGATCCGCACGGGATCGATCGCAGCCGCGATCCGACGCGCGGCCTCGTTCTTCTGGTCCCCCGCGGCGCGCCCGGCCCGCACCGTGACCTCGTAAAGGCGCCGCACCCACGCCGCATGCGCCAGCGGCACCCGCCCGTGCACGACGAGCGTACGTTCGAGCGCCACCACATTGTCCTCGAGCTCCTCCACGGCCGCAGGGAGCAGCGCCTCGGGCACGGGTTTGCCTCCGGGCGCGCGCAAGGCGTCGAGCAGCGCCGTGACGCGGATCGTGCGTAGCGCCGGGCGATATCCGAGGGCACGCAGCAAGGGCCGGGCGAAACGGACGAGCGGCGCGCGCACGTCGTGGGGCCTCGCCGTGAGCCGCTCGATACGCTCGCCGATCGGGAGCAGCGGATCGTCCGTCATGCGTTCCCGACACGTAATGCGCTCGCCCACGCAGCATCGGAGCGGCGCCGGAAGAGCTCGGTCACGGCCGCGCGCGTCCTGGCGTCGATCTCGTCGATACGGCGGCGCATCGCGTCGACCTCGGCTGCGTGGCCCGGAAAAACCTCGGCGACGTTCCGTGCTTCGAGGGCAAACCGCGTGAGCGTCGAGTCGTCCCACAGAACATCAAAGAACCGCGATTGCACGATCTCACGCAGCCGCGTCTCCTCCGCGCCCGCGAGGCCCTCGAGGTCCCTCCAGAATCGCTCCAGATAATCGAGCGCGCGCCCGATGCGGGCGAGATCCCCCGCCACGACCCTCCCGCGCACCGCATCCGGAAGCTTGCCGCATACCTCGGCGATCGCCGCGGACGCCTCCACCGGCGAGGGCGCGTCTCGCACGCTGTCGGGGGCGACCACGAGGGCAATCTCGGCGAGCGTGTAGGCCGAGGACACGCGCTGCTCGGCCGCGCGGAGGCGTCGATACCCGTCGTAATCGAAGGTTTTTCCGACGTTGCCATTGGGCAAAACGTCCCCGCGGAGCAGCGCCTCGGCCGCCCAGCCGAGGAAGGCCTCCGGGGCGATCGCGCGCCCGAGGCCGGCCTTGCCGAGCACGGAGACGAGCGCCTCGACCTCCCGCACGAGCGCGGGCCTGTCACGCGCGTCGAAGCCCCCGAAGACCGCCTCGATCAACGCGCCGAGGCGCGGACCCGTGACCTTGGCCTTGAGCGTCGAGGGCGCGCCGCGGAGCGCGCCGAGGCGCACCTGCATCGCGTCGAGCCGATCGAGCTCCGGCGCGATCGCCGCGAGCACCTCGGCGAGCCTGCGCGAAGGAGCGCTCTTCAATGCGCCCGTGACGACGTTGCGCAGCGAGATATCGAGCAGGATCGCGATATCGTCCTCCGCCGCCGCGACCGCGCGTTGCCACGCCTTCTCCTCGCCGGTCTCGTGCACCGCGCCCTGGCCGAGCAGCTCGCGCCTTCGCTCATGTAATGCCTCCAGCGCCTCGAGCCGCGCCCGCGCCCTCGTTTGCGCCTCCGGCCCGTCGTCGACGATCGATGCAACGAGATCCGTCGACGACGCCCCCGCCGCATGCCCCGCGGCCTCGTCCACCATCACGAGCGCCCGACCACGTAGCCACCGCGCGACAGCACGTGTCCCCGCCGTGCCATCGTCGACCTCGGCGGCGAGGCCCGACAAACCCTTCACCACCTCGACGATCGGCCGGCTGTCCCCGCCCGCGGCAGCATCGATCCCGCGGCGCAAGACGAGCGCCTGCAGCGCCGCCGCCGTCTCCTTCACGAGCGCGCTCGCACGCCCCGGATCGATCGATCCCGCCCGCGCCTGCGCCCCGAGCTCACGCATGGCCGAGAGCAAACGCGTCGCATCCGCGGATGCCACGGCCTGATCCACCATCACGCGAGGTTTGTCCTCGGGAGGCGGGGGCGGTTCGGACTTGCGTTTCTTCTTTTTGCCCGTCTCTGCCGGCACGGCCGCCGCATCGGCCCTCGGCGACTCGACCGCCACGTGCCGGGGTTTTACTTGAATGGGCGGCATCTGAGCGAGGCACGATTCGAAGATCGAGCGCTCGGTGCGCACGATCCCGAGCTGCCGTCGCTCGTTCGGGTCACTATCGCGCGCGAGGAGCGCCTCGGTCTGATCCGGCGTGGGGCCCGAGAGCAAGAGGTGGAGCCTCAGCCATTTGAAATCGGAGGGCAGGACCTCGAGGGGCCGGTTCGGGTTGTAGAGGATGCGGTCGGCGATGACGGCGGCGCGGAGAACCCGGCCCGAACGAACGGCCGTACGCGTGGAAATGTACCGCGTCGGGACGAACTCCGTATCGGCGCGGACCGCAGCGTTGAGCTCACGATCGAACCGCTCGAGCAGGGTGGCGAGGCCGTCGCATACCGGATCGGAGACGTGGACAAGGTCGACCGCGCGCTGCAAAGCATCGAGATCCTGGATGCTCAAGGTGGATTCGAGCAAGGGCCGCGAGGAGCCGCCGACGTGGCGCCGAAGCACGAGCCCGAGCCGATTCGGATCGGCGAACCCTCGCGGGACGAACGAGACGAACGCGATACGATCGACGAACGCGAGCAAGGTCTCGCGCGAGCTCTCCAGCACCTCGGCGATGTACCGGTTCGTCGTCATCAATGCGCATTCGATGCGGCCCCGCCGCACCCGTCCCCCTTGTTTCACCTCGCGCTCGTGCAGGACGTTGAGCGCGGAGCGGAGGAGCATGTCGCGGCCGTCGAAGATCTCGTCGAGGAAGGCGTGGACGGCGCCCAGCATTCCCTCGTCGGTGAAATGCTCGGTGCGCCCCGTCTCCATGAGCGTCTTGAAATCGATGGGCCCGATGAGGTCCGTCTGCACCGTGCTCTCGCCGATCTGCCTCGCATAGAGGCTCGGCTCCCCGGTCTCCTCGTCGAGGATACGCCCGAAGACGGCGGAGGCGAGCTGGCTCTTCGCGGTCCCCGGCGGCCCCGTCACGAGCAAGTGCTCGCGCGAGAGCAGCGCGAGCCCGAGCTGGAGGAGCACATCGTCGCGCTCGAGGAAGATGTGATGGAGCTCGTCGAAGAAGGCGCGGAAGCGATTGGAAGCGGCCTCGCGCACGGAGATGTGCGTAGACCTGTGCTATCGCGCCCTGGCCGACCCCACACAGGGGGTCATGAGGA
>JANMGF010000290.1:0-1120 GCA_031374535.1 Polyangium sp. (in: bacteria) | reverse complement strand
TCCGGATCGGCAGGCACCACGTCCTCGATCCCGCCCGTCGTCGGGGAAGCGATGCCAAAATCGATGAGCTTGTACGCCCCGCCCGCCTCCTCGACGATGTTGCTCGGCTTGACGTCCCGGTGCACGAGCCCCGCGCCATGCACCGCGGCGAGCGCCGACGCGATCGCCACGCCGACGCGTAGCACCTCGTCGACCTCGATCGTGCCCTCCGCGGCGAGCCTGTCCTCGAGCGAGCGCCCTGCGACGTGCTCCATCGCGAGGCCCATGACCCCTGCGGCTTCGTCCACGGCGAGCGTGTAAAACCGCACGACGTTCGGGTGCTCGACGCGGCAGAGCGCGCGCGCCTCCTCGACGATGCGGCTCCGATCGTGGGCGTCGATGTCGAGCGAAAAAAGCTTGACGGCCGCCGTGCGTAGCTCCGCCTTTCCGTACGTCTCGCGCCCGAGCCACACCGGCGCGTAGCCGCCTGCGCCGAGCTGCTCGACGAGCACGAAGGGGCCGATGCGCCGCTGCGCAGGGGGCCGCGTGATCAGGCTCGAGAGGGCCGGGGCGAGGGTCTCCACGGGATGTTCGGGGGCGAAGCTCTTCGGGAGGCGTGCAAGGAGCCTCGCGCCCGCGAGGATGCCCGACCCACGCGAAGGCGTAAAGGGAAGGGCCGTGAGGGGGACCGCACGAGGCCTTTCCTTGCATGCTCGGCGCGGGGTAGCATCGGCTCCGCGATGGTCGTGTGGCTCTTCGGCGCGCGTTTCGTTCGTGGCCTCGTGTCGTCCGGGGCGCTCGTGATCACCATGGCCGGGTGCGCGGAGAGCGCGTCGGGCGACATGGCGATGGTCGAGATTCAGCGTCTCCGGGCCGAAGCGCGGGCGAACCAGGCGCGCCTCGAGGCCATCGAGGGGCGGCAGATGTACGTCGCGCAGCAGCTCTCGCTCCTCGCCGGTGTCATCGGCGCGATGGGGCGGGAGAGCGCCGAGCGCGTGGAGGCGCTCGCGCGCAAGCAGGACGAGGGGGCGGCGCGGATCGAGCGGGTCGAGGTCCAGAGGGCGACGATCGCCGAGCTCGAGCGCGAGCGGGCAGCCGCCGAGACGCCGCAGGCAATCGCCTCGCGGGCGCAGGCCTTGAT
>JANMGF010000278.1:0-3896 GCA_031374535.1 Polyangium sp. (in: bacteria) | reverse complement strand
GGGATCGCCGCGCCTTCTCGACAGGCGCCTCGCGCGCGCGCTCGCGGATGTGGCGCGTGGTCGTGTCGAGATCATCGGCGTCGTGGCGGACCTTGAGCCTGCTCGCATCGAGGATCTCGTGGCGGAGGTCGGGCTCGATCGCGTCCAGCTTCATGGCGACGAGACGCCCGCGGCGATCGCCGCGCTCGCGCCGCGCGCGTTCAAGGCGTTGCGTGTCGGCAGCGCGGAGGACGTCGCGCTCGCGGTGTCGTATGCAGGAGAGTTTCTCCTCGTCGACGCGCGTGTCCCGGGCCAGCAAGGTGGCACCGGCGTGCGTGTCGATCCAACGCTCGTCGTGGCCCTCGCGCGTGCGCGTCGGCTCTTGCTCGCGGGCGGGCTCGGGCCCGAGAACGTCGCGGAGGCGGTGCGCGTCGTGCGGCCGTGGGGCGTCGACGTTGCGAGCGGCGTCGAGTCGGCGCCCGGGATCAAAGACGAAGCCAAGATCCACGCGTTCGTGAGCGAGGCTCGACGCGCCGCGCGTGACGTGTTCCTTGCGGAGGATCATGCGGACGAGGATCTGCGAGGAGAGCTTGGTGATGAGGACACGTGAAGGTTCGAAGAAGCTCGTCGCGGCGCTGATCGCGGCTCCGTGCGCGCTCGTGGCGATCGAGGTCTCTGCGGCGACGCTCACGGTGGGTCCGGGCAAGATGCACGCGATGCCTTGCCAGGCGATCGCGGCGGCGAGCGACGGCGACACGATCGAGATCGACGCGGCGGGGAGCTACGCCGGCGACGTCTGCGGATGGTCGAAGAACGGTCTCACGCTGCGCGGCGTGGGTGGCCTCGCGAAGATCGACGCGGCGGGCAAGAACTCCGGCGGCAAGGCGATCTGGGTCATCGCGGGCAACGACACCGTCGTCGAGAACATCGAGTTCTCGGGCGCGACGGTCCCCGATCAGAACGGCGCCGGCATCCGTCAGGAGGGCGCGAACCTCACGGTGCGTGGCTGCTTCTTCCACGACAACGAGAACGGCATCCTCGCGGGCAACAACGCGGCGAGCACCATCCTCATCGAGCGGAGCGAGTTCGCGAGGAACGGCTTCGGCGACGGGCAGACGCACAACCTCTACATCAACCACGTCGGCAAGCTCGTCTTCCAGCACAACTACTCGCACGCCTCGAAGAGCGGCCACCTCCTGAAGAGCCGCGCGACCGAGACCCACGTGCTCTACAACCGCCTCACGCAGGAGGATGGGACGGGCAGCTACGAGATCGACGTGCCCAACGGCGGGCTCACGTTCGTCATCGGAAACCTCATCCAGCAAGGCGCGAACACCGAGAATGGCTCGATCGTCGCGTATCGCCGCGAAGGAGCGGATCCGGCGAACCCGAGCAACGAGCTCTTCGTCGTGAACAACACCTTCGTCAACGAGCGCCCGAACGGCGGCACGTTCCTCAACATCGATCCCGGCGTGTCGGTGCCGGTGGTCGTCCGGAACAACATCGTCGTCGGGCCGGGGACGTTGATAAGCCAGGCCAACGCGAGCCTCGCGACGAACTTTCAGGGGGATCCGATGTTCGTCGACCAGGCCGGCTTCGACTACCGGCTGAAGGACGGCTCGCCTTGCGTGGACGCCGGTGAGGGGCCCGGGATGGGCGGCGGGATCGATTTGACCCCCAAGCTTCACTACGTGCACCCGGCAGATTCCACGGGACGCACGACGGTCGGGACGATCGACATCGGCGCCTACGAGCTCGGTGGTGAGGGAGGCTCCGGCGGAAGCGGCGGCGCTGGCGGAAGCGGCGGCGCTGGCGGAAGCGCTGGCGGAAGCGGCGGCGCTGGCGGAAGCGGAGGCGCTGGCGGAAGCGGAGGTGCTGGCGGAAGCGACGGCGGCACGGACGGCGGCGACGACGCGAGCTGCGGTTGCCGCGTCGTTGGCACGGAACGCAACAACAGCACCTTCGGATGGCTCGCGGGCCTCGCGCTCGCCCTGGTCACCGCGTCCCGCAGGAATCGTCGCCGCGCGGAATCCTCGCGCGGCTGATCGCGATCCCGACCACGACCCTCCACATCCTCTCCGGTTCACGCGCGCTCTTCGGGTCACATGGGTCGGGGCGCGACGTCCATCGTTGCAGCATCCTCGGTTCGTCTTAGGATACCGCCCCCCGACCGGAGACTCGTATGCGCACGCCTTCTCTCGCCTTCGCCTCCGTGGCGATCTCCCTCCTCGCTGGTTGTGGCGGTGCCCAACCGGAGCCCATCAACAAGACCGCGGGCCCCGTGCCCATCGTCGAGGCGCCCGTCGACAAGGGACCGCCGCCCGTGCAGGCCACGCTCGAGAGCGTCGGACTCAGCTCGGCGGCGCTCGATCGATCGACCGAGCCTTGCAAGGACTTCTACCAGTTCGCCTGCGGCGGCTGGCTCAAGTCGACGGAGATCCCCGGCGACGAGGCCGCGTGGGTGCGGAGCTTCAGCGAGATCGACAAACGCAACGAGCTCGCGCTGAAGACGATCCTCGAGGACGCGGGGACCGCGAAGAACCCCGATCCCGCGACGAAGAAGGTCGGTGACTTCTACGCGTCGTGCATGGACGAAGCGGCGGTGGATGCCGCGGGCATCACGCCGATCAAGCCGCTGGTCGATCGCGCGCGCAAGGTCTCTTCGGCGAAGGACGTGTCCGCGCTGGTCACCGAGCTGCACGACAAGGGCGTCTTCCCGCTCTTCTGGATCTCGGGCGAGCAGGATCCCGGGGACGCGACGCGCGTCATCGCCACGCTCGATCAAGGCGGGCTCGGCCTCCCCGATCGCGACTACTACACGAAGGAAGACGACGACGCGAAGAAGCTCCGCGCGGAGTACGTGGCTCACGTCGAGCGCATGCTGAAGCTCACGGGGCTCGGCGCGGACGACGCGAAGAAGGCGGCGGCGAACGTGCTCGCGCTCGAGACCGACATCGCCAAGCTCTCGAAGACGCGCGTCGAGCGCCGTGATCCCAAGGCCATCTACAACATGGTGAGCCGCGCGGATCTCGCCAAGAAGGCGCCGTCGTTCCCCTGGGACACCTACTTCAAGACGCTCGGGATCGCGGGCGTGAAGGAGGCGAACCTCACGTCGATCCCGTTCTTCGAGGGCATCGACAAGCTGCTCGCGACGACCAAGGTCGACGTCTGGCAGAGCTACCTCACGTGGCAGATCGTGCGCGCGTCGGCGGACGTGCTCTCGAAGCCCTTCGTCGATGAGGCCTTCTCGTTCCGCGCGCGGCTCCTCGGTCAGAAGGAGCAGAAGCCGCGCTGGAAGAGGTGCGTCGAGGCGACGGATCAGGCCCTCGGCGAGCTCGTCGCGCAGCCCTTCGTATCGCGGTACTTCGCCGGGGATTCGAAGCGCGCCGCCGAGCAGATGGTGCTGGAGATCAGCAAAGCCTTCTCCACGCGCGTCCGCTCGCTCGACTGGATGGACGCGAAGACGAAGGAGCGCGCGCTCGCCAAGCTCGGCACCATGGCCTACCTCATCGGATATCCGGCCAAATGGCGCAGCTACGACTTCACGGTCGACCGGAAGAGCTACGGCAAGAACGCGATCGCCGGCAACACCTTCGAGCAGAAGCGCAAGCTCGCCAAGATCGGAAAGCCCGTCGACCGCGAGGAGTGGCAGATGAGCCCTCCGACCGTCAACGCGTACTACGACGCGCAGCTCAACGAGATGGTGTTCCCTGCCGGCATCCTTCAGCCGCCGTTCTACGCAAACGCCTCGCCCATGCCGACCAACTTCGGCGGCATCGGCATGGTCATGGGACACGAGCTGACGCACGGCTTCGACGACGAGGGCCGGCAGTTCGACGCCGAGGGCAACCTGAAGGACTGGTGGTCGGCCTCGGTGAACACCGAGTTCGAGCGCCGCGCCGAGTGCGTGAAGAGGC
>JANMGF010000256.1:0-2035 GCA_031374535.1 Polyangium sp. (in: bacteria) | reverse complement strand
AGCTGGACCGAGCTCCCCCGCCCCGCGACCGTGGTCGCATTACGCCCGAGGCGCCTCGCCGTATCGCTGCTCGTCGCCGCCGCGATCGCCGCCGCAGCCGCGCTCGTGCTGCGTGCGCCGGGCGGGGCGCCCGAGCCCCTGGCCGCCTATGCCATGGTCGTGGCAGGCGGCGATGAGCAGCAGCGGTCCGAGCCCCCGGTGGGAGAGGTCGAGATCGCGCTCGTGATCGGGCGCCCCGGCGCGATGCCCCCGGATCTCGAGGCGGCGCTGCGGGACGATCCTGCGGGGCGCTGGACGCTGCACCGTCGGACCCTCCTCCTCGCGGAGAGCGCGGCGGCTCCCAGGGCGGGGAACGGCGATTAGCGGCGACGCGGCACGCACCGCGCGTATCTTCGCGGCAGTCACGCTCGGGCTGGGGGCGATCGTCAGCGCGGACGGCCGGTACGCCTGGCCCGACGAGGTGCCCGCCGTCGAGTTCGCGGGTTGCGGCGCCGTCCACGCGGGCCCCGTGTGTGAGCTCGCGGAGAACGAGGAGATCACCGTCTGGACCAAGGCGCCCGAGGAGGCCCGCGTGGCCGTGGCGCTCGATGGACGCCGCCTCGTGGCGCACGACGAGCGTGATGTTCAGGGCGGCGTGCGGCTCGTGTTGAAGTTGCCCGGCACGGCGCGCGAGCTCGTGATCACCATCGAACAGGAGGGCGAGCGCTCGCGCTTTCGCCTGCCGCTTCGGCCCCGCGCGCAGCTCGCCGTGCTCGAGGAGGCGGCGCGCCTGCGCAAGAGCGGGCAGGTCGACGCCGCAGCGCGGCTGCTCGAGCAGGCCCTCGAGGAGAGCCCGGACCCGGCCCTGCGCGCGCGGCTGCTCAGCAGACTAGCGCGCCTCGACCTCGGGCGCGGCGAGATCCCGAAGACCCTCACCCGCTTGCGCGAGGCGATTGTCTTGCACCGCGCCGCAGGGCGGATCTCCGAGGAGGCCGAGGACGGGTTGACGCTCGCGTACACCTACCTCTTTCACGGCTGCGACTTCGCGGCAGCGCGGGACGCGCTCAGGGCCGTCGCGTCCGTCGAGCCGAGTTACCCCGAAGTGCGCGCCCTGGCTGCCTATTACGCGGCGCTGGTGGCGATCGAGACCGGCGATTTCCGCAGCGCGCTCTCGCTCTTGCGTGTGTCCACGGAGCGCACGGAGCGGCTGGGCCTCGCGAAGCTCGCTCCTGAACGACGTCGGCTACAACGCGCTCCTCATCGCCCAGTCGGGCAACAGGAGCGCGCCGAAGCTCGATGCCGCGTTCTCCGCGCTCGGTCAAGCGCTCGAAGGCGAGACGATGAAAGCGCAGCGGGATCAGCTCGAGAGCGAGCGGCAGGACATGAAGAAGCGCCTCGCCAGCATCGAGAACGAGATCCGCGATGAGCCTCTGGAGCTCGAAGTGCTCTACCAGGTGAGCCTGAAGCGGCTCTCGCCGGTCGGACTCGTGTACCTCTGGCCGACGACGAGCCTGTAGAACGTTCGCCACCACGCTCGTCCTGGCGTGTCCTAAGATGCCCGGAGCCGACGATGAAACTCCAGTCGTTCCAAGTCCAAGGTTACAAGAACTTCTCCACTCCGCTGCGCCTTGACGGCCTCGACAGCCTCAACGTGGTGCATGGCGACAACAACGTCGGCAAGTCGAACCTGCTGGAGAGCATCGGGCTGTTCTTCCTGGCGATCCAGGTGTTGCGCGAGGAGGCGCAGGGCGGCGCGAGCATCGCGGAGCGGTACGGGCGTGCTTCCAAGATGGACGAGACCGCAACCAACCGGCAGCCACCACGCCGAGCCACGCGCTCGTTCACCTACTTCACGGACGCGGACTTTGGACCCCACGACATCTTTCACCTGAAAGGTGCGCAGCCGATCTTCCTCGACGCAAAGCTCGAGCTCGATCCGAAAGAGAACGATCCCGAGTGGGTCGGCAAGCCGATCCACGTCTCCGTTCGCATCGAGCGCGGCGAAGAGGAGGTATCCGTGGAGATCACCTCCTTGGAACGCTCGACGGGCCCAAAG
>JANMGF010000250.1:0-1364 GCA_031374535.1 Polyangium sp. (in: bacteria) | reverse complement strand
CACCTGCGCCCTGCCGAGCTGTGGCAATGGTATCGTCGAGCCCGGCGAGGTCTGCGACGACGGCAATGGTATCGACACGGACGACTGCCCCTCGCGTTGTTTGCCCGCGATCTGCGGCGACGGCTTCGTGCACGCGGGCGAGGAGGCTTGCGACGCGGGCCCGGCGAACGCCGATCGTCCTGCTTTTTTGCTCGTGCAGGGCGCGCTTTCGCGGCCCGTCCTTCCCGTCACGCGGGAGGCGCCGCTCGTCTCGTTTTACGACTACACCTCGGCCAGCGCGCACACCGGATTCGAGGAGCTCGCGGCGAGCAAGCTTTTCTTGTACCGCGACCTCGCCCCCGCGGGTCAGCTCGGGCTCGTGGCGGTCCACGGCGTGGACAAGAACGCGACCGGGCAGACGCAGCCCACTTCGCGCGTCGAGATGTCGTTTTTTGGCTTGCCGGCGGGCACGTTCGTCGCGATCACCGACGACACGAAGGCCGAGTTTTCGTTGCTCGAGCCCACGGTGGCGCGCGGGGAGTGGGATTTCGACGGCAACACCGACGGCGGAGGGCTCTCGGGCCTGCTCTCGCCGGGCGCGTGGGTGATCGACGTCGTGCCGAGTTTTCCCCAGGGCATCGAGCGCTGGGAATGGGTCGACGGAAGTGGGGAAACCATTGTCCTCGACACCACGGCGACGGCCAGGATTCTCTCGTTCGACACGCCCTCGGCCTGTCGGCTCGATTGCACGATCCCTCGTTGCGGCGACGGCATCCTCGACGCGGGCGAGGTGTGCGACGACGGGAATGTCGGGGGTGGCGATGGTTGCGCGGCGGATTGTGGATCCACCGATTGAGTGGGAATCCGTTCGGCGGGGCGAATCGTCGGACCTCCAACGTTCGGCACGCAAGATCCTTGACAACCGCGGGAAAATTTGTCAATTGCGGTGTCCTGGCCGCCGCGACGTGGCCGTCCGAATGACCCTTACACTTCGAGGCACTTCATGAAGATGCAGAACGCACACATCCTGACCGGCGCCGTGATCGCTGCCGCTGGGCTCATTTCTTTCGCATCGGGCTGCGAGCTCATCGCGGGCGTCGATCGCGGGCTGATCGACGTGACGGGCACGGGCGGCACAGGGGGCGGCACGGGCGGCGCAGGGGGCGGCACGGGCGGCGCAGGGGGCGGCACCGGTGGGATGGGCGGCGCGGGCGGAACCGGCGGCATGGGCGGCGCTGGTGGAATGGGCGGCGCTGGTGGAATGGGCGGCGCTGGTGGAATGGGCGGCGCTGGTGGAATGGGCGGCGCTGGTGGCATGGGCGGCGATGGCGGCAAGGCCGGCTATGGAGGAATGGGCTGCAAGGGCTGAGCAGGAGGAATGGCTG
>JANMGF010000228.1:0-4355 GCA_031374535.1 Polyangium sp. (in: bacteria) | reverse complement strand
GACGCCTCGAAGCTACGGTACGGCCGCATCTTCCTGTTGATGGACGCCGACAGCGACGGTCAGCACATCGCCACGCTGCTCCTGACCTTCTTCTACCGTCACCTGCCCGGCCTCATCCGCGGCGGCCACGTCTACCTCGCGCAACCGCCGCTCTACCGGATCGACGCCGCAAAAGAGACGTACTGGGCGCTCGACGAAAAAGAACGCGACCGCGTCCTCGTCAAGCTGCCCAAAGGCGTGAAGCCCGAGATCTCCCGCTTCAAGGGCCTCGGCGAGATGCCCGCCGAAGACCTCAAAGCCACGACCCTCGACCCGCGCCGCCGTCGCGCCCTACGCATCGTGATCGAAGGCGAGCTCGAGACGGACCGCATCCTGAACGAGCTGATGGGCAAAGACGCCTCAGCCCGCTTCCGCTTCATCATGGACCGAGCCCAGAGCGCCGAGATCGACATCTGATCCCAGCGCCCTGCTCGTCCTGATCCCCCGAAATTTCTGTGGTTCGTCCGGGCACCCGAGGTGCGTCCGGGCTCACGCGCGCCCCACGCGAAGCGCCAAAACCCGAGGTGTAGACGCCCGGTCAGGTTGCGCGGCGCCGAACCGGCGCAAATTGAGCAGAACCGGCGCAAGTCGAGAGGGGTCCCGTGTAGCTATGGGTACGACCCGCGGCTACGGGGCGCAAGGGTCAGAACGATGCTCGAGCGCCGAGATCCCGAACCCGGAGAGCAGGTCGATCGACACAAAAACCCCACATCCAGCGCATCTCCGCACGATCCCATCATGAGCCGTGGCCACACCAACGCGGCAAGGCAACACCTCTTGGGATTGCCGCACAGGATGCAGGCCCCTATGCCCAGGCCCCGCCCCGTCGTCGGCCCGATGGTTGCAAAGGCAGAACGACGAGTTGCCGTCACGGCGCCGCATGCAGCGGCGAAATTCCCCGTGGCAAGGAGAGGTTCCCGTGAGCGATGCGCTTTCTTTGACGATGCTGAACGCACCCTCCGCCGCCCGTATGCCTTCGTCGGTCTCGCACATGCCGCCTTTTGCGGTCCGCCAGGCCCCGATCACCCAAACCCTGCCGCGCACCCCCGCGCCGCAGCCATCCCAACACATCCCCCGAAGCACGCTGGAGCGCATGCGCGTCGCACGCGAGCGCATCCGGACCGCCGCAGAAGCAGGACAACGAATCCGCTCGTACGAGGTCGCCCTCGACCTCGACCTGTCCGAGTTCCACTTCGCGAGGCAGTTCCGCGCCGCCTTCGGTCGCTCACCCCACGTCTTCTACGATGAGGTGCGCGCCCAGAAAGCCCGCGAGCTGCTGACCGAAGGCATGAGCGAAGGCGACGTCGCCCGTCGCATCGGCTTCCGAAGGCCCGCCGAGCTCCGAGCTCTCCTCTCGAAGCGCTGAGTTTGCTCAACTGCGCGAAGAGGCGGCCCTCCACGCACCTTCGCGCAGTTGTTCGAGCACGCGCTCCCGCCGCAGTCTTCTACCCTCCCCGCAGTTCTGTCGACACGCATTCGCTCTCTCCGCGCTTGCCGGATCCGGATGTCCGGATCCGGAGCGTGGGGTCGGAGTCGGAAGCTCCGGGGTTCGTGCGGATCGGGGGACGCGGCGGGGGCTCCGCTGCGGAGCGGGTGCCGCGGAATCAGCGCTTGGCGCGACCGAGGACGCTCACGCCGGGCCAGTTCTTTCCCCGATCGGTGACCTCGAGCTCGTCGGGGCCCAGGAACCGGCAGGCGGCACCATCAAACATGCCTCCGCTGGCCTTGAGCGTGAACGCGTCGCCCGCCTCCTGCACGACTTGATACGGCGCGCTCTCGTCAGGCGTGACCGAGGTCCGCACGCTCTGCGTGTCCTTCTCGAACCGGATACGAAGCGACTCGAAGAGGTCCGCCATGAGCGGCATCGCCTCGTTCGGGATGGGGTGATCCGACTTGTACCGGACGATCTCCCACGTCCCCTGCAGTCGCTTCTTCACGCCCGTGAGCTCGGGCTCCTGGGGTTTGTCCGCGGTCTCCGTCTTCGGAGACGGCCCCTCCACGACCGGCCCACCACTGCCGCCAGCACAACCGACGAGCATCGACACGACAAAGATCCACGGGCGAAGAGGTCGCACGATGCAGGAAGGTACGGGACTCCGCGAAGGGCCTCAAGGCGTCTCCGCAGTCACCCCGATCCTGCGGTGCTGGAGCGAAGGCAAGCTCGCCCGAACCCGCTCGAGATAAGCCGGATCGAGCGTCGCCACCACGATCCCCTCCCCCTCCGAAGCCTGCGCCACGACCTCTCCCCACGGATCGACGACACACGATTTACCGTATGTCCTGCGCCCGCGCGGATGACCGCCCCCCTGCGCCGCGGCGATGACGTAACACTGCGACTCGATCGCCCGCGCACGAAGCAGCACGTGCCAGTGATCCTTGCCCGTCGCGAGCGTGAAAGCCGCGGGCACGACGAGCACCTCGGCGCCCCGAGAGACGAGCTCACGATAAAGCTCCGGGAAACGAAGGTCGTAACAGATGGAGAGGCCGATCCGCGCGCCTCGGACATCCACGACGACAGGCGTTTCGCCAGGCATGCAGGAGGCCGACTCGCGGTAACGCTGGCCATCACCCACCTCGACGTCGAAGAGGTGAATCTTGCGGTAACGCGCGACGATCTCGCCCGAAGGCGCGACGACGGCGCACGTGTTGAAGACACGCTTCGGATCGGGGGAACGTTCAGGGAGCCCGCCCGCGAGGATCCAGATGCCGTGTTTCGTCGCGTTTTCCCCGAGAAAGCTGCGGATCTTGCCGCCATCACTCGCGTCGAGATCCTCGGCGACGCGCAGCCGCTCGTCGTCGTCGCCGCCCATGAACGCGAAGTTCTCGGGCAAAAGAACGAGCTTCGCGCCACGCGAAGCCGCCTCCGCGATGAGGCGCTCGGCGCGGCCCAGGTTCTCGGCGAGGTCCGCCTGGCTGTTCATCTGCACCGCAGCCGCAACCACAGGCTCACGCATGCGGGGAAGCCTACCTCGCGTGAAGGACGCATGGGTCGAGATCGCGGATCCGTCCACTGAAATCGATCGGGGCCCGCGCATGCCCCTTCCCGGCCCGAAATGGGTCGCTATCCTGCGCGCCGCATGGGGCCCCTCTCGTACCTGCCGCGGTCGGTTCTCGGCGTGGCGCAAGAGATCGTGCGGCACCTCCTCCAGCGGCCCGTGGTGGGCGTAGCCGTGGCCGCCCGGACGGAGGACGGCCGGTGGCTGCTCATCCGTCGCGCGGACACGGGGACATGGGCCCTGCCCGGCGGGACGGTGGAGTGGGGCGAGACGTTACGCACGACCGTGGCACGCGAGCTCGCCGAAGAAGCAGGCGTGGACGAGGTGACGATCGGCCCGGTGGTCGGCGTGTTCTCGCGGCCGGATCGAGACATCCGGTTTCACGCGGTGACGGTGGTGGTCTCCGCGCGGGTAGGCAACCCGAACCGGCCCCCGAAAAACCCACTCGAGATCCGCGAGGCGCGCCTGTTCCGCGACGAAGAGCTGCCCGCGCCGCTCGCGATGGGCATGGACGACATGCTCTCCGCCGCGCGCCGCGGGGGCGAGGTGGTGTTCGAATGACCTTTCCGACCTTTGGGAGGACACGAGGATGACGACGAGCGGAGAGGGACCGAGGCACCTGCACCACGGCTGGGACAAACAGCCGGATCCCGCGGTGAGGGCGCGGATCGACGATCTCGCCGAGCGCGTGGAGCGCCACCGCGCGCGGTACTACGCAGGCAAACCCGAGATCTCGGACGCAGCCTTCGACGCACTCGAAGACGAGCTGCGCGAGCTCGATCCGACGCACCCCGTGCTCGCGCGCGTCGGCGCCCCGGTGGCCGTGACCGAGTGGGAAAAAGCCCGGCACGAGATCCCGATGGGCTCGCTGAACAAGGTCGTGAACGAGGCCGAGCTCGAAGCATGGGCCGCGCGTTGCGACGAGCTCGTGGTGAAAGAGGGCGGCAAACCCATCGCCGACGATCTGTTCGTCGCGGAGAAGCTCGACGGGATCTCGATCGAGGTGATCTACCGCGACGGCAAGTACGCCGACGCGATCACGCGCGGCGACGGCATCACGGGCGAACGCATCACGGCAAACGTCGCGCGTATGCGTGGCGTGCCGCAGAAGCTGAAGGAGAAGGCAAACGTCAGCGTGCGCGGCGAGATCATCCTCAAGCTCTCGGACATGTTGCGCTCGTTCCCGGGTGTCGCGAACCCGCGCAACGCCGCCGCGGGGACGTGGCAGCGCGTCGACGGTCAGGGGGGCGGGCACCACACCGTGCTCTTTTAGGACCACGCCGATCACCACCACGTGACGACCGAGGCGCCGAAGCTCAC
>JANMGF010000227.1:0-7923 GCA_031374535.1 Polyangium sp. (in: bacteria) | reverse complement strand
GCGCAGCTCGTCGCCAAGGGGAGGCTCATCGCATCCGCGCGGGTCCTCACGGACGTGCGGCGGCTTTATTCGCTCGCGTATTCGTTCTGGCAATCGGCCTCGTCCCCGCAGAAAGAGACGCTCCGCGGGTTCTCGCAGGAGCTGCTCACGGTCGCCGTGCACGAGGCGCTCGGTCTCGATGCCATGCTCGCCGTGCACGAGGAGAAAGGCGATACACGCGGCGCCACGCGCGCCACGCTCGAAGCGGCGCTCCGGGATGCATTCGAGAAGGCGCTCACGCTGCGCGATCAAGCCCACTTGGTCCTGCTCAACGTCGCAGGCAATGACCCGGCCGCGCAGGAAGAGGTGAATCAGGCCGTCGGGGTCGCAGACGATCCGGCCGCGCTCGCGAGGGGGATCGGCGCGCTCGTCGTCGTCGCAAAAAGATACCTCGGCGAGCCGTTCGGGCCGATCAAGACACGCGCGAAGCTCATGCGGCTCGACGGTGATTACGTCGGGAAGCTGGAGAATGCCGCCGCCACGCTCTCGGCCACAGCGCAAGCGGCCTCGGCGCGGCCCGCGGGCGAGAAGGTCACCCAGGGGTCGCTCGATCGCGCCGACGGCCTCAACATCATGCTGCTCACGCAAATCATTCGCGCCTTCGAGCATGCCCACGAGCAGGATCCGACCATTCCACGCCTCGTGCCCATTGCCACCCGGCGGCTCTTCGAGCGGAAGGCGAAAAAGAAGAGCCCGGAGAACAACGACGCAGGCTCGGCCGGCGCCGGTTCGTGATGACCGCCGAAAAAACGCCGCCCCCCGAGCACCTCACGAGCCGCATGACGCTCGCCGTCCGCTTCTGCGAGACGGACCTCATGGGCATCGTGCACCACGCGAACTACCTGACCTACTTCGAGGCCGGGCGCGTCGACTGGCTGCATCGACGCGGGGTCTCCTACGAAAAGTGGGTCGAGATGGGCATCCACCTGCCCGTCGCCGAAGCAAAGGTCAAATACCGCAGGGCCGCGCGCTTCGACGAGACACTCGTCGTGGAGACGACGTGCGCCGAGGTCACGCGCGTCTCCGTGCTTTTCCGATACCGCATCCTGCGCGGGAAAGATCTCGTGTGCTCGGGCGAGACGCTGCTCGCGTGCGTCGGGCCCGACCTCGCGCTGAAGCGTATGCCGCCCGAGATCACCGCGGTGTTTCAGAGTCCCGAGACGACCTAGTTCCCGCCGCCGTCCGGCGCGCCCGCGTCGACGACCTCGCCGAAACTGAGACGCGCAGGCAGGTCGAGCGGGGTCGCCGGGCCGATGCGATCGCCGAGGAACGTGCGCCACTGGATCACGTAGCGGCCACGCACGGTGCCGATCACGTAGCGCTGATCGTTCGGCGGGACCGCGACCACGGGCACGCCGTCGACGAGGACGTAGGCGAGCATGTCCGACGCGTTCACCGCGACAAACCCTTCGCCCGGCGCGAGCGGATCCGTGGACGGCGGGAGGGGAAGTGCAGCCGAACGGAAAGCCGCGACCTCCTCGCGCGTGAGGAACACGCCGCCGGGGGAAGCGGGCAGGCCCGTCGGCTGGTACGTCGCGCCGGGCGGAGGGACGAGGGTGTCGTTCGCGGGGAGGTCGGTGCGGCGCACGATCGAGGTGATCTCGAAGTCGATGCCGCCGCCGTCTTGCCAGGTGTACACGGCCGCGAGCGGCACCTCGCCGCCCACACAGACGGGCGTGCGGGGATCGACGCCGACGATCTCCACGAGCGCGCGGCAGAGCAGCGGGCCGCCCTCGCCCACGTCGGTGGACTTGCCGAGCTCGAGCCGCACCGTGCCGAGGCTCGAGGTGATCTCGACCTTACGCGTGGGCAAAAGCAACCGTTTGCCGTCGCCGATCGGACGCGCGACGCCGGGCGAAAGAGGCGTGACGTCGACGCGGCGCTCACCGAGCACCGTACGAAGCGCGCCGGCCGGGACGACGCGGTAGTCGGTCGCGTCGGGCCAGAGAACGACGTGGCCGTACCGATCGGCGCGGGCGCGGATCTCCGACCGTTGCGGCAGCGGCATCGCGCGCGAGGCGAACTCGATCCGCATGCGGCCCGTGTCGGTGATGTCGATCTTCCACTTCGGCGCGGTGAGCGCGGCCGCGGCCTTGATCCCGTCCTGCGCGATCTCGGGGCCGCGGGGCACGGGCGGCACGTTGCGCAGCCGGAAGACGGCCTCGAGCGTGATGCCCGCGAGGTCCTTCATGGCCGGCGACTCCGCGGGGATCGCCTGATCGCCACGCAGGACCTCGGGCGGCGGCGGCGCGCTCGCGTCGGGCATGATGAGCCGGCCCGAGGGATCGGCCATGAGGCCGTACGGCGCGCCGTCGGGCAGGCCTGCGTCGGAGGGCGCCTCGTCCGGCTCCGTGGCGACGAGGGGCGCGGGCAGGATGCTCGCGTTGGGGCTCGCGCCGGCATCGGCCGCGGTCGGGGCCGGGGGCGCGCCGGGCGGCGCCTCGCAGGCGGCGAGGACCGGCAGGAGCAGGGTGAGCGCGAGGAGGGTCTTCGGGGTCGCGTTCATGGCTCGAGCTCGAAGGAGTGGATCACGTGCACCCGGGGATCGAGCGGCGGCGGGTCGGGGGCGTACTGCGTGTCGAGGAAAACCGCCGTGCATGTGGGGTGCGCCTCGAGGAGGAGGTTACAGTTCGCCGGCTCGTTGTCGAAGACGGCGACGACCTCGCCGAGCCGCGCGAGGGCCGGGGCGACCTCTCGCTTGAAGACGCTGTCGGGGGTCTCGAAGTCGGGCTTCGTGACGAGCTCGGTGCCGACCACGCCGATCGGAAAGCCGAGGTCCCGCAGGCTCGCGAAGGAGCCGAGGGCCATGTTGGGCAGGTCGCGGCCGGTCAGGTACACGAGGGTCGCGCCGGCGTCGTAGCAGGCGCGCGCGTAGGCGCGGGCCCCGGCGGTCTCGATGTCGTGGCGGATGTGCGGGTCGTAGAAGAAACGCTCGCGCCAGAAACGAAAGCCTTCCTCGTGGAGCATCGGCTCGGTCACGCCGAGGGCGCGCATCGTTTCGACGATGCCGTAGACCACGTCGTCGATGCCCGCGGCAAGGAGCGCGTCTGCCTCGCGCGGGTGCCGCGAGCGCCACACGTCCGCGAGCTCGTGCAGGATCGCGACGACGCGCGGCCGGTTGTCCATGATCGTGCCGTCGAGATCGAAGACGATGACGCCGGGACCGCGCGATCGATCGCGCACCCGGTCCATCACCGCGGCCAGTAGCCGCTTCCGTTCGACCTCGGGCAGCCTTCGATGCGTGAAAAGCGCTCCCACGGGACGGTAGCCTTGGCGCACCTCGATGCCGCTTGTCCAGCCGAAGGTGCGACCGGCTGTGGTTCTGGTACGTAGGGGACGCACCTTCACGTCGGCACATTGTCGCCTGATCTCCTACATTTGTTGGCCCTGGGATCCAGGCTCCCTTAACGTTTTGCCTAGCCGGCGGACTTGGATCGCGAGCAGAGATCGTGGTCTTGCCTTCGTCGGTCGGAGAGACCCATGCGTATTTCCAAGAAGACGGCCCTCGCCCTGGTGGTCGTCGCCGTCGGTGCGTCTGGTTGCGGCAAGACGCCGAAGGACCGGCTTCAGGGTCGATGGCTCGGAGAGTCGATCGAGAACGTGCCGGAGCCCCACCTCGCGAAGGCGATGGGCTGGGTGAAGGGCACGGCCTTCGAGTTCGCCGGGAGCAAGGTGACGGTGACCATTCCGGCGGAATCGCCGCGGACAGGATCGTTCAAGATCACGGAGGCGAGCGGCGACCGCGTGCTCGTGAGTTTTTTGCGGGACGAGGGCGGCCGCGACGAGGCGGAGCTGCAATTCGTCGGCGAGGGACAGCTCAAGTGGCGGATTGGCGAGGGGCGGGAGATCGTGCTGGTGAAGGCCGTGCAGAACTGAAGCGGAGCCTTTCCGCTAGCGCCGCACCCGCTCCCGCCGGACCCGGAGCCTGCGGGGTTTCTCCCCCTCCCCGTCCGGCGCGAGCGTGAGCACCACGTCCTCGGCGAGCGGACCCGAGATGCGCCGGCGCGCGTCCTCGATCGTCCGCACGTCGCGGTCGTTCACCTTGAGCAGCCGATCCCCCGGCTCGACGCCCCCAAGCTCGGCCTCGCCGTTCGGCGGCACCATCACCACGACGATGACCTTCGCGCCGCGCTCGGTTCGTTCGCCAAGCGTGAGCGCGATGCTACCCGCGCCCTTGGCCTCGCCCTTCGCGCTGCCCTCGCCCGGGAGCGTGATGTCGATGCGCGACGTGGTCCGGCCCGCGCGGACCTTCGCCGGGGCCGACGCGCGGCCGAGGTCGGACGAGTACGCCTCGATCGTGGCGTCGCCCTCGGGCACGCCGACGAGCTTGAAGTGGCCCTCGCGATCGGTGGTGGCGACGCCGGGCGGCAGCGGGCCGAGGGGCAAGTACGTGGGCACGAGGCCGAGGGCGACACGGGCGCCTGCGACCGGCTCGTCGTTGGGATCGATCACCGTGCCCTCGACCTCGCCCGCTTCGGCAAGATCCACCGCGCCAAGCTCGACGGCATGGCTCGGCGCGGCGGCGACGGTCGCGATCTTCTCGTTCATCGCCCAGTCCGGATGGGTGGCGACGATCCGCACGCGGCCGGGCGCGAGGTCCTTCACCTCGAACGCGCCTTCGGCATCGCTGCGCGCGCGGCGCACGCCGGCATCCGTGTAGACCGCGACCTCGGCGCCTTCGATGCGCTCGCGTCCGTCGCGCCCCGTGACCTCGCCCCGCGCGACGATGCCTTCGGCGAGCTCGTACGTGAGCTTCGCCGGCGCGATCTCGACCTCCTCGACGATCGGCGCCTTGCTCGGGCGAGCAAGCACGAAGCGCAGGGGCAATCCCGCGGCGTCCGGGATCTCGACGTCGCCGTCGTCGTCGGTGAAAAGGGTGCGGCGAAGCGGCACGCTCGGGTCGAGGGAGACGGCGCGGACCTCGACACGATCGAGCGGGTAGCCGCGATCATCGGTGACGTGCACGACGACGGCGTCACGTTGCCGCGGGAGGACGATCTCGACCTCTTTGCGTTCGCGATCGGGGACCAAGACGATGAGCCGGGCCGCGACGTCGCCGGGGGTCTCGGGGCGCGCGACGCTGAGAAGGACCTCGTCGGGGACGGCGGCGAACGCGAAGGTGCCGCTGTCGTCGGTGTAGGTGACGCGCTCGAGCGTGCCCTCGGCTGCGGCGAGCTCGACGCGTGCGCCTGCGACGGGGCGATGATCGGAATCGACGACGCGGCCTTCGAGCGAGCCGCCTTGATGCAGCACGACCTTCACGCGGGCCTCGCCGCCCGAGACGATCGTGACGGTTTCGCTCTCGCCATCGACGTAATCGGGGTGCCGGACGATGGCGTGCACGCGTCCGGGCGCGATGGGTTCGGCGCGGAACTCGCCGTCGGCACGCGTGACCCAGGGATCACCGCCGCCGCCGAGCGAGGTCGGGGCGAAGGCCCCGGCGCGCGGGAGGTCGGGGATCGGGCCTGGCATCACGCCGAGCTCGCCAATGGGGATGAGCGGAAGCGGGCCGGGGAGCACGAGCGCGAAGTGGTCGTCGCGAAAATCGGCCATCGCGCTGGTCTCGTCGATCGGCATGCCTTCGATGTCGACGCCGACGACCTCGATCGTGGCGCCGCCGACGGGGAAACCGCGATCATCGACGACCTCGCCGACGAGCGCGCCGCCACGCAGGAGCGAGACCTGCACCTCGGTGTCCTCGTCGCCGAGGAACACCGCGCTCCTCGGCACGAAGCCCGGGGCACGCGCGCTGACGGTCGCAGGGCCGAAGGTGATCGGCCCGAGCACGACCCTGCCTTTTGCGTCGGTTCGCCCGTGGCTCGGAAAGGGACTCAAGCCCTCCTCGGCGAGCACGACGCTCGCGTCTTTCACGGGCGGCGCGTTTTCGGCTTCGCCGTCGGTCACCTTCACCGTGATCCGTCGTCCCGGGGCGAGCACGAGCCGAACGGGCCTGGTCACGGCGCGTTCGAGGTCGACGCCGAGCTCCGTGACGCTCACACGTTCGCCGAGCTCGGCCTTCAGATCGTAGGCACCGCGGCGCAGCCCTGCGATCCGCGCGACGCCATTCGCATCGGCGACCGTGCTGCGCGCGGGCCAGAGCCCGACGCCGGCGCAAAGCACACGCGCGTAAGGCGCAGGTTTGCCGTCCGCGTCGACGACCGACACTTCGAACACGCCGAGCCGTTCGAGCTTGATCCGAAGGGGAATCGGGCCGGGCAGGACGCCCGTTCGTACGATGTCGTCGTACCCACGCGCGGTCGCGCGGACCGAAAAGGGACCTTGGCCGAGGCGATCGACACGCGCGCGACCGTCGGCGCCCGTGGTGGCCACATACGGCAGGGGATCTCCGCCCGTGACGGTGATCTTTGCGCCGGCAAAAGGTTTCTCCGCTTCGTCCACGACGACGACATCGATCGTCGCGGCCGGCTGGAGCACGAGCCGCACGACACGTTCGCCCTTGCCGAGCACGACACGAATCGATCCCCGCGAGCGCCCCTCGCCATACGCAAGGAGCCACGTCTCGCCGCGCGGCATGCCTTCGAGCGAAGCAACGCCGTCCTCCCCCGCGCGCGCTTCCCCCGCGAAGTACGTGATCCCGCCGTGGATCGAGAAGAGCCGCACGGAAGCACCGGGCAGCGGTCGGTCGTGCTCATCGACGATGGCCACACGGACGTCGGCGTCGCGCGTGGTGAGCATCGCGGGAAGCGCGGGGGCTTGGAGGATCGCGGTGAAGGGGGTGAGGCGCGTGTCGAAGAGGCCTGCGACGTAGAGCAGAGCCACGAGGGCCGCGAGGAGCGCGATGATGCGTGAGAGCCGAGAGGCTTGCGGGGGGCGGGCGCTCACGGCTTGGTGCTAGCGCGCGAGGTGCTCCTGGACCAGCGCTCCGTCAGTCACCCAGCCAGGGATCGATCACGCGCACACCCGTACGCCCGATGTCTGCTTCGTTCCTCGTAACAACCACGAGGCCATGTGCGAGCGCCGTCGCGCCGAGCAACGCATCGATCGCGGGTAACGTCTGCCCACGACGCTCGGCCTCGCTATCGCTCGACCTCCAGCCCCGAACCGGCGAGCGGCGAGCTCGCGAGGAAGTCGACGAGGCTCCCCTTGGGCTTCACGAGCTTCGCGTAATCATCGAACGACAGGACGACCGCCGCCTCGACCCCGCGCCTTCGGATGACTTGCGGCCCGTGCTTCTTGGCCTCGTCGACGACCTTGCCCAGCCGGCTCTTTGCTTCCTCCAACCGCCACACCTTCCCTGTCCGCTTGGCCGTGGCCTTTTTCATGGGGGCCTATACTCCATGGCTGCTGGCTGTTCCGCGCTCCATCATACGTGGCGAGGCAAGGGGCGAGTGGCGCGATCCCACTCTGACACGTTCGTAGGACTTGACGGGGGCCACGGTCTCGCGATCTCTTACGTAGGCTGTGCAAGACCAGGACGGAACGTATCGATTTGTTGCGCTCGATCCCCGGGACGATACCCGGTCGGTCTCGCTGAACATCGTTGCCTCGAACGAGCGGAGTGTGCAGCAGTTGCGGAAAGTCTGGCTCAAGATGTACACGGCCATGCGGGGGTACCACGAGACCATCGACTCTGCGGTTGCGCCTGGTTGGGTTCACTGGAAGCCGGACGAGTGGTGCGAGGACAAGCGGGTCAAAGATCGCAGAAGTTTTGCAGCGTGGGCAGGCGACACGCTGGTTGGATTTCTCAATATTCGACCCGGCTACACATCCTTATCTGAACCAGATGAGAAACTCGTTTACATTGAACATATCTCCACCGCGCCAGGAAACCTCTCTACTGACGTTTGGGGGCAAAGGCTCATGGGCGTCGGCACTTGCCTGACTGCCTTTGCAATCCTTCAATCCGTTCGAGATGAATATGGC
>JANMGF010000486.1:0-7960 GCA_031374535.1 Polyangium sp. (in: bacteria) | reverse complement strand
CGCACGAAAAAAGCATCCCACCGGCCGCGAGCATCCAGAGAAAGGGCGGGCGCATCAGAACCTCACGACGGCCGGGATGACGCGGTCGATGGTGGACATCGGAGGCATGGTCGTCGGCGCTCCGTCGGGCCGCGTGACGACCACGATCACGGTGACGGCGACGCCACCCGCGACGACGGCGCCGACGGTGCCCCAGAACCAGCCACGCTTGTAGAAAGGCGTCTCCTTGGGCTTGGGCGCCTCCGCGATCACGCTCTTCGGCGCCGTGAGCACGAGGGCCGTGTCCTCGGGCGCGAGCGTCTTCGTGAGGGTGGTCGTGTCGTAGCCCTTGGCGCTGATCACGAAGACGTGTTTGCCCGGATCGAGCTCGACGCGACCATCGGGGACCGGCTTCGCGGGGGCGCCGTCGATGTCGACGTCCGCATCAGCAGGGCTCTTCTTCAGCTCGAGGCGCACGATCTTGCTCGCGACCTTGGCGCGGAGCTTGTCGATCTCGCTCTTCAGCGCGGGCTTGATCGGCGTCTTGTTCGCCTCGGCGTCGCTGACGGCGGTGTCGAGCGTATCCCTCGCTTCGACGTACCGGCCGAGCGCGCGGAGCGAGGCGGCGATGTTGAAACGCACGTTCGTCGAGGGGGCGAGGTCATCGGACTTGCGGAAGCTCTCGAGGGCCTCGGCCCATTTGCCCTCGTCGCTGAGCGCGAGGCCCTGCTCGAAGAGGGCGCGCGCCTCGCGTTGCTCGGGGGTGGGCTTGCCAGGTGCGCCGAGCGCGACGGGCGTGACGAGCAAACAAGCGAGGACGGGGGCGATGGCGAGCCATCGCAGCGGCGAACGACGCATCAGTCGTAGCTCCGAACGAGAGGTCCGCCCTTTTTCGTCGAGCGGGAGGTCGACGTCGGGGCCGAGGTCGAGGCTGACTTGGGGCCCGTCGCGCCGGCCTTCGCAGAAGCCTTGGCGGACGCGGTCGGCGCCGCGGGCAGAGCAGAAGCCGACGACGGAGGCGCGGCGAGCACGGCAGGCACGAGAGCAGGCGAAGGCACGGGCGACACCGCGGAAGGAGGCGCCTGTGCGGCCGTGGCTCCCGCGTCGGAGCTCCCACGCGCGGCCAGGACCACGAGCGCGCCGCCGCCGAGGAAGAGCGTCACGAAGACGCCGAGAAAGACGTGCACCATCGAGACCGCGCGGTGAGGCGCGGGCATCCCCTGTCCGAGCGCCTGCGTGTCGCCCTGCTCGAAGCCCGGGATCGATGCGCTCGACGAGCCGTTCGGATCCAGGGGCGTCGACGGGAAAGGCGCGTAGTTGCCCGGCATCGGCGTCGTCCCCTGCGGCGCGACGGGCCCGAACGATCCGGGCGTCAACGTGGCGATCCGCTGGGTTTGTCCGAACGGCGTGAGCGCGTGTCCGGCGTTGTGGGAAGGCGTCAGGACCGAGCCGGGATTCATGGTGGCCAGGCGCGCGGCCGAGTTGAAGGCCGTGCGCGGGTTCGACGCGCCATTCGCCACGCGCGCGAGCAGCGCCTTCCTCCACGAGACTCGATCGGCGAACGTCTCGGCGATCCACGCCGCAGCCGCCGCGGCATCGTGCGGAGCGCCGCGCGATCGGGCCCACGCGCGGAGCTCGTTTTCCACGGCCGCCGCCGTCGGAGTTCGCTCGGCCCGGTCGCGCGCCATCGCGCGCATCACGATGGGATCGAGCGAGGGATGGATCGCGTCACGCACGCGGCTCGGCAGCTCGATCACCGCGCTCTGCAGGGCCATGATCGTCTCGAGGTCGGAGGCCCGCGCGAAGGGCGAGTTGCCCGTGCACAGCTCGTAGAGCATGACGCCGAGGCTGAAGACATCGACGGTGCGATCGACGGCCTCGCCGCGGAATGTCTCGGGGGCCATATACGGGAGCTTGCCCTTCAGCTCGCCGTGCGACGTCTGCACCATGCGTTGCTTCGCCTTCGCGACGCCGAAATCGAAGAGCATGGGGTGACCCGCGTCCGAGAGGATCACGTTGGAGGTCGAGACATCGCGGTGGATGATCTCGAGCGACTCCCCTTCGAGGTTCTTCGCCTCGTGCGCGGCATGCAACGCAGACGCGACCTCGGCGCCGACCCACGCGACCATCCAGTCGGGGAACACGCCGCCCCGGCTCCGCTTCATGTCGCGGAGCATGCGCTGCAGCGGATCGCCGCTCGCGTATTCGAGGACGACGAAGTGGTTGCCCCCTTCGGAGCCGACGTCGATCGTCGAGATGATGTTCGGGTGACGGATGGCCGCAGCGACGTTGGCCTCGTCGTGCAGCATGTGGATGAAGGTCTCGTCCTCGGCGAGGAAGGGATGGATCCGCTTCACGGCGACGGGCCGGATGAACCCGCCCGGCGCGACGAATCGCGCGATGAAGACCTCGCCCATGCCGCCGGACGCGAGTCGCTCTACGATCTCGTAGCGACCGAGGCGCTCGGGGACGTCCTGGGACTCGGACATGGGAGCGCCAAGGTACACCTTCGGCGCCCGTGCCACAAACATGGCGCGTTCACCAGAGGCGGTAACTCGAGTGCCCGGTTTACCTCGAGGGTCAATGGGTCGCGTCGACCGCGCCGGGACCAAGCAACGTGCCGCACATGGTCTTGCAGAGGATGTCCTCTGCCGCGCACGTGCACTGGCCCTGCTTCTTCAGGTCGATCTTCTTCTGCATGTCGACGATGGTGAAGCCGGCCCGCTTCTCGACCTTGGCCACGGTCCACTTGTCCCGGATCTGCAACGGCGTGCGCGGATCGGTGGGTTTGCCGTCGGCCTCGGCGCAGCAGCGGAAGCTCAGGAAGTAATAATAAAAGTCCTCGTCGTGCGTGTAGACCTTGGGTCGGCACTGGTTGCGCACGCCCTTGTACCAGGGGCCGCCGGTATGCACGCTGTCGAAGAGCGCGCGCCTCGAGCCCTTGGGTTGCTCGCTGGCGACGACCTCGTCGGTGTTGGCGGGCATGTCGGCGACGCCGAAATCACTGATGCATTGCGGCTGGGATCCGCTGCGAACGCCCTTCCAGAGGCGCGCGAGCTCGCCCCCGTCCCGCGCGGCGACCTTCTTCATGTTGGGATCGTCCCAGAGATGGTCGCCGTTGCACTTGGCGGCGTCACGCACGTAGCCGTGCGGGAAGGGCTTCATCTCGGGGCCCTCGCAGGCGAAGTTCCACTCGGACTCGGTGCACATGCGTTTGCCCACGGAGGCGCATTTGATCTGCGCCTGGTGGAAGCGGTTCATCACCTCGGGCCGCTCACCCTTCTTGTTCGGCCATTCGTAGGTGTCGACGCAGTACCGCTTCTTCACCTTCTTGCCGACGCATTTGCTGACGGGCTCGAAGTCCTCGCAGACGGTCTTCTTGTTCGATTTGTCGAACCAGCTCTTCTTGCACTTGTGCTCGACCTCGGTGCAGTACTCGCCCTCGACGAGCTGCATGTCGGCCGGGCACGAAGAAGGCTCGGATTTGGCCACAGGCAGGGGCGCGGCCGTCTGGTTTTCGGTCGGCGGGGCCTTCGCGTCCGCGGGGCTCGCGAGGACAGAGGGCGGGGCCTTCGGCGGGGTATCGTCGGGGACGGGGATGGGGACGGCAGGGGGCGGCGGCGGAGGGGGCGGCGGCGGAGGGCCACCCGTGACGGGCTCGGGGGTGGCGGCCGAGCAGGCGGCGAAGAACACCGCGGCCGCAATGATCGAAGGGAGGGACGAGACGATCCGCATACCCGCCCCCCCTTAGTCGAGTGGTGCTCGGGCGCCAGCCCTTCTCGAGGGGGCCCGAGCGCCGTCACGGCTCATTTCGGCGGGACCGGCGGCTCGTCGTCGGGCTGGATGCAGGCCGAAAGGTCGAAGAGCATGAAGAGCAGCGCCTTCTCCTGCGGCGAGAGCTCCTGCGTGGTGCAGCCGTTGGGGAAGTTTTCGCCGACCTGATCACCCGAGGAGACGTGAATGTCGCTGAAAACCACGCGCCCGCACTGGTTTGCCTCGGGCACGCCGATGGGGGTATTGAAGGTGAGGTACTGGACCGAGCTCGGCGATTCGCCATAAATCCAGCGGCGCGAGACGGCCGGGTTGACGTCGTCGACCGTGTGTTGCCCCTCCTTGATGACGAGCTGGCCGGGGGTGGTCGACGCTTGCACGTTGACGAGCCAGTCGCGGAGGGCGGCGCCCTTGGGGAAGGTGTCGTCGATACGCGCGGTGAAGGGGTTGGCGAGGTCGGGCTGGTGGTTGAAGACCGCCGTCTGCGGGAAGGGCTCCGGGCCCTCCTCGAGCCAGTAGTTGTGCCAGTGGGAGGCGAAGATACGGCCGCCCTGGGAGGCATAATCGAACATGGCCTGGCGCGCGTCCGCGGGCTTCTGGGAGCCGTTGATGCCGCCCTCGCAGGCCATGAGGAGGACGTCGTATTTCTTGAGGTTGTCGAGGCTCCCCCAGAGGCTCGTCGCAGCCGCGAACGAGGCGCCGCCGTTGAGCGAAGAGGCGTACTGGTTCGAGCCGCCGGGGCCGGAGAAGAGCTGCACGCGGCCGCCGCCGCCCTCAGGGGTGAACTCGGCGTCGTCGATGCCGATCTTGCGGAGGAGGCACTCGAGCGGATCCGCGCCGCCGGTGGTGAGCGCCATATGCGGCAAATCACCCTCGGACTGGTTGCGCGGCAGGCGCGTCAGCTCGGCATTGTCGAGCGGGGTATCGACGCAGCCGGCGACCTCGGGGAGCACGATCTGCCGGCGCCACTTGCCGACCTGAATGACGAGCGGGATGTCCTTGCCGACGGGTACGTCCTGGAGGACGAACTTGCCTTCGGTGTCCGTGAGCGCGGTGACCACGGGGTCGCCGGAGAGCACGGATCCGCATTGATCGCAGCTCGCGCCCTCGGGGAGCGCTTTCAGGGGCTCGTTCGGGATGTAGACCGTGACGTTGTAGAGGGGGATCTTGCCGGCCGGGTCGTAGACCTTGCCAGTGACGGTGGTCTTGGCGCCGCCGGAGCAGCTGACCTGCTGGCATTCGAGGTTGCTGCAGGGCGGTCCGCCGCCGGTGAAGATGGTGCCGCCGACGCCGTCGCCGCCGGAGCCGCCAATGCCACCCATGCCGCCTTGCGCGGTGCCCGTGCTGCCCGCCGAGCCACCCGAGCCGGACGTCGAGTTGCCGCCTCCGCAGCCCGAAGAAAGCCCCACGAGGATCGATAACGTCGCGCCGATCCCCACGCAAATGGCGTGTTTGCCCTTCATGATGCTGCCCTCTCCCGGCGCCGCGGCGCCAAAGCAAGAACCCGAGCCAGTGCCGAAGCGGGGCATCCCGTAAAAGCCCGCTCGGCCGGCTGCATGATGCCTCAGCCCGAGGATCGCTGCATCGTCGTCACATGGACGACCGATTCAACATCGACGCCGCTTCGAAGGGGAAGCAACGTCGAAATCGAAAGTTAGTGCCCAGGGTCGGAATCGAACCAACCACACGCGGATTTTCAATCCGCTGCTCTACCAACTGAGCTACCTGGGCGTTTCCCGCGCTTGCTCGTTTGAGCACCGCGGGCCGCATACGTTACGCGAGCCGTATCCCAAGTCAAGCATCCAATCGTTCACCCTCGACCACTTTTTCTTCGGGGGGGAGCGGCGCTCCGAGGGGCATCGACGCAGGAGCCGGTTCGGCAGCCGCAGGGGCCTCAGCGTCATCCTCCACGGGGGCGCTAGGGGAGGACGTCTCCTCCGCCTCCTCCACGACGGGCTCGCTCGTGACCGCCGGCAGGACCCGATCGACGTGGCGCATGGCCGCCGCGAGCCAGGAGGCACGGAGGAAAAGCACCCCGAGCACGGATGCTTGGTGCACCAAGAAACTGGCGACGAGCTGAGCTCTGCGTTCGACCCCGAGACGGGAGCCAAGGACGATCGCAGCGGCGAGGAAAAGCGCGCCGAGGCCCGCGCGCCACGACCAGGCTGTCAGGAGGGAGAGCGGAGCGCGACGAACGGCCGCGAAGGCACGCCGGAGGGAGGCGCGTAGGCCAAGCTCGCCACGCACGGACGCGACACGCGCGAGGTCGTGGAGCACGGAGACGAGCACGACGAGGAGGAACGCGACCGCGGCGAAGGCGACGCGCACCTGATCGGCCGCACGCGCGTCGATCGTGTTCCTGCGCGCGAGGGCCGCGCCGATGGCGATCACCACGCCGCCGAGGAGGACCTCGACGAGCGCCGCGACGCCGAGCAGGAGCGAAAATGTGCCGATCGGGCGGAGCGCCCACGCGCCGAGATCACGCGCCGTGATGCGACCCTTCGCGCCGAGCGCGCCGATGAGCGCGCCGAGGGGCAAGAGGCTCACGAAGCAGGCGAGGACGAAGAGCGCGGCTGAGCTCGCCAGGGCCGGGCGGAGGGCCGCGCCCGAGAGACGAAGCGCTTCGAGGAGGAGAAGGCCTCCTTGATCGAAGAGCACGGCGTCGCCGCGCGGGTAGCCGGAGACCGCGCCGCCGAGGGTGACGGCGAAGGGCCACGCGAGCAGGAACGCCGCGACGAGGCGAAAAACGTAGACGAGGAGCACGACCCCGGGGCGCTTGCGCGCAAGAGGTCGATCCTCGGTCATGTCGGCTGCGTGGTTCATGGGGTTCACGGAGCGAGGAGCCAGAGGAGGAGCTCGGCGCCGAACGTGCCGCGCTCGAGCACGCGTGGGCCGGCACTACCCGTCCGCTCACCGCCAGCGTTGTTCAGGAGATCGGGGTCGAGCAAGACGTGATGATCCGGATCCACGATGGCCGAGACGAGCCGGCCTTCGCCCTCGTACGTGATCTCGTGCGTGGTCCCCTTCCCGTCCCAGCGCACGCGTTTCCGCGTGCCGTCCTCCATCACGAGGTCGATGTCGACGGGAAACACGAGCGTGCCGCGGCGCCGGACGAGGACCCGACCGCGGTAGCCGTACGTGTCGAGCACGGGCGCGGTCGAGGGTTTGTCGGGGTCGCCGAAGATGCCGCCGATGGCTTCCATCTTGTTCGAGGTCGCCTCGGAGATGGAGTAATCGACCCAGCCGCGCTCGAAGATCGCGACACGCATGGAGAGCTCGGCTTCGGGTCCCACCGTGTCACGTACGATCGCGAGGAGCTCCTCGGGTCCGGGGTGGCGGAACCTGTAGCGGCGCGTGTAACGGCCGATCGCCTCGCGGACGCGATCGGGGCCGTAGACGCCGGCGATCGTGTTGAGGATCGTCGCGGTGCGCGAGTAGACGAGCGAGCCGTAGTCGCTGCCGCTCGCGAATCCCGCCGCGGACTGCGCCACGGCCTCGTTGTGCTGGACCTCGGCGGCCGCCATCCGGTAGCCCGCAGGCAACGCGACGCCAAACCCTCCGGGCAGGCGCGCCGCCGATGCAGATGGCCAGCGCGTCTCCATGGACTCGCCCTCGGCGTACGAGTTGAGCCCCTCGTCGAGGAACGGATAGGCGTGTTCGTTCGTCGCGACGAGCCCGTAAAACCACTGATGACCAAGCTCGTGGATCGTGACGCCCTCGATGGACCTCGCGCCCGTCTCCGGCGCATACCAATCGCCGCCGGTCGTGATCAGCGTGGGGTACTCCATGCCGCCGGCCTCACCCGCGCCGCGCGGCGGATGCACGATCGTTACGGTTCCGTAGGGATATTTGCCGTACGCGGCGCCGAAGTGCTCGAGCCCGAAACGAACCGCGTCGAGCTCGATCGTCGCGACACGATCGAACCCCGGCGGATAGAGGCAACGGAGCGCGACGCCGTCCGCGGTCGTCGCGGTGACCTCGCGGAAGTGGTCCCACGCGGTGAAGGCGAAGTCGTGCACGTCTTCCTGCACGAAGCGCCGTTCGACGCGGCCCTTGTCCGCCGTCTCCTTCTCCAGCCTGCCGGTCGCGCCGACGACGTAGCCCTCGGGCGCGTCGACCGTCACGTCGTAGGTGCCGTAGTCGGCGTAGAACTCCGAGAACCGATAAAACGGGAAGTGCGCCCAGCGCCCGTCGGGCTCGAGCCGCGCGA
>JANMGF010000203.1:0-7466 GCA_031374535.1 Polyangium sp. (in: bacteria) | reverse complement strand
GTACTGGGAGCAGGACCCGTGCGCGCCGGCCTACCCGGAAGAGGAGACGCAAAAAGGCAGCATGCCCATGGCAGCTCCCACGAAGAGGGCCGCGAGGAGCTCCGCGGACCTCGGCGTGACGATCGAGGCCCAATTCACGGTCGGCGAGTACGAGGTCGTCATCCTGAGCGCGAGGGACTCGCTCGGGCTCGATACATGGCTCCGCCAGGAAAAGTACACGATGCCCCCGGGCGCCGAGGCGCTGCTCCGCCCCTACGTCCAGGGGGGCAGCAAGTTCTTCGTGGCCAAGGTCGATACGAAGAAGGTGCGTTTCGAGAATGGCATGGCGCAGCTCTCGCCGCTCCGGTTCCATTATGACAGCGAGACCTTCGCCTTGCCGGTGCGGCTCGGCCTCGCCAACTCCGCGGGCACGCAGGACCTCATGGTCCACGTCCTCGCGCGCGGGCAACGGTACGAGACGGCGAATTACCCCAACGTCGCCATCCCGACGAACCTCGACGTGAAAGACAAGGTCCGCGGCGATTTCGGGGCGTTTTATGCGGCGCTTTTCGACCGCACCCTCGCCCGACAGCCACGCGCCGTCATCACCGAGTATGCGTGGGATGCCGGGTCGTGTGACCCTTGCCCCGGGCCCACGCTGGACGGTTCGGATCTCGCGACCCTCGGGGCGGACGCGCTCGGCGAAGCGCAGGGCGGGGCCCCGACCGCACCGGCGCCCGGCATGAGGCGGATGCCGCCCTGGGGCAGGGGGAACGGGTTCGTCCTGACCCGCCTTCATTTACGTTATGGGAAGGAGGGGCTCGGCGAGGATCTTGTTTTTCGCGCCGCACCGCCGATTGTCGGCGGGCGCGAGTTCCTGACCGATGGAGCCAAGCTCGAGACGGGCGCGGTGCAGAGCCGCGTGAACAACTTCCAGGCGCGTTATGCGATCCGCCACGCGTGGACGGGCGCCGTCACGTGCAAGGAGCCCCGGCGCGGCATCTGGGGTGGGCCGCCCGGCGGCATGGCGCACAAGGGCACGGAGGCGGCGCAGAAGCTCGCATTCGCCAAACGTGGCGGGTTTGATCTCGTGGCCATGGTCGCGCGGGACGAGAACGAGACGCGTATCGACAGCGGCCCGCTCGTCCCCGCGCCGGCCATGTACGCCGCGGCGCCGGATACGACAACGCCGCCCCCGAACCCGGCCGCCCCCAATGCCGATGTGGCTGGACCGCCGCCCGCCGCGCCGCAAGGCGGATGTGCGGGCTGCCGCGTGGGCGAGTCGCAGGAGCCGGGGGGCGTGGGCGCGGGGCTCGTGGCGGCGCTCGGGCTCGTGGCGGCGCGGGTGCTCCGTCGGCGAAGGTAGGGGCATCATCGCGGCGCGGCGGATGCTACCTCCCCGAAGGCCCGCGCGCCGTGATAAAAAGCGGCATGCAAAACGATGGGATCCGGCGCGCCATGCTCCTCTCGGTCGCGGTTTTCGCCGCCGCGTGCACCACCGAAGAGCGCAAATTCTCGAACATCTGCGACACGGCCCTCGTCTGCGACGACTTCGAGTCGTTCGCGGCGGGCGACGCTCCCTCGGGCAAGTGGCGCGTCGTGGAGGTCGGCGGCTCTGTCGTCGTCGCCTCCGAGAACGCCCGCAGCGGCGGCCGCGCCGTGAAGGTCTCCGTGGACAAAAGCACCGACTTCCGGACCGTGATGCTCGCCTTCGACGACACCTCGGTGCTCCCCCCGGAGGGCAACGTCCTTTACGGCCGCGCGATGATGTTCATCGAGTCGGTACCCACGACGAGCGCGAGCGTCGGCCTCGTGACGGGCAAAGGGCGCGTGCCCGGACAGACCTATTCCGCGTATTACCGGTATGGCCTGTCCGAGCCGCTCTCGGACGCCGCGGGCAACTTCACCGGCAGCCAGCTCACGGCGCTCTACGACACGCCCGACTATTACGACGACCCGATGAGCTCCCCCTTTACCAACTGCTGGAGCCACGCCAAAGGCGTCCTCGCTCCCGTTGGGCGCTGGGCGTGCTTCGAATGGAAGTTCGACGGTCCGAACGACGCGATGCAGCTCTCCGTGGACGGCTACGGCGTGCCGGGGCTCGCGGTGGAAGGGACCGGGGAGAGCTGCTCGGGCCCGGAGCCCAAAGGCCCTTGGACGGCGCCTTCGTTCTCCGAGGTGTATCTCGGGTGGGAGACCAACGTGGCGGACGAGGCGCGCGTCGTGTGGATCGACGACGTCGTCCTCGCCACGCAGCCGATCGGTTGTCCTGAATGAACGTTACTTCTTGCCCTTGAACGTCCAGTCGTAGGTCACGACCGTCGTGTCCTTTTTTACGGTGCCCGTGACTTCCATGCTCAGGGCGCCCGTGTCGTCGAAGTTCAGGGTGGCCGAGAGCGGGAGCGCGCCCTCCCCGTTCGCGACCTTCACGTCACACGTGTTCTTCACGACGATGAGTGAGTTCATCGTGCCTCGTTCGATGCGGAGACGGACCAGGCACACGGCGTGCCGGGCTCGCTCGTTGCCCTTCATACCCCAACGGCGCCGGGGTTTCACCGTTCTTCGATCTCCCTTGCCCCGCGCGAGGCGCAATGCATGCGCGGACACGCAGGAGATGCGCCTTTCGTCATCGTGGTCGTTGAGGCGGACGCGCGTCCTCTGGTAGAAGACGGGGGTGAGCTTCAAAGACTACGACGACCACGACGCCCTCGGCCTCGCCGCGCTCGTGAAGAAGGGGGACGTGAGCCCTTCGGAGCTGCTCGAGGAGGCCATCACGCGCGCCGAACGCGTGAATCCCCAGCTCAACGCGATCGTGATCGGGATGAACGTCATCGCGCGGGACCGGGTACGCGCGGGGCTTCCCGACGGCCCGTTCCGCGGCGTGCCCTTCCTCATGAAGGAAATGGCCTGCGCTTATGCGGGCGTGCCTCTCCAGGGCGCGAGCCGCCTCTATCGTGGGAACGTGCCGTCCCGCCATGCTGAGCTCACCGAGCGTTTTCTGCGCGCCGGGCTCGTCGTGTTCGGCAAAACGAACTCCCCCGAATTTGGCATCTTGCCGACCACGGAGCCCGAGCTTTACGGCCCCACGCACAACCCCTGGCGCCTGGGTTACTCGCCCGGCGGCTCGAGCGGCGGCGCGGCGGCGGCGGTCGCGGCGGGCATCGTGCCCATGGCGCACGGCGGCGACGGCGGAGGATCGATCCGCATCCCGGCCTCGTGTTGTGGCCTCTTCGGCTTCAAGCCCACGCGCGCGCGAAACCCCGTGGGGCCGGAGGTCAGCGAGATGTTTTACGGGTTCGCCGCGGAGCACGTCCTTTCGCGCTCTGTGCGTGACAGCGCGGCCATGCTCGACGCGACCGCGGGCCCCGAGCCCACGGCGATCTACCACGCGCCCGCGCCGCACCAGGGGTTTCTCGCGGCGCTCCACGAAAAGCCCGACAAACTCCGCATCGCCTACACGAGCGAGCCCCTCCTCCGCGGCGAGCGGCACCCGGACAACACGCGCGCCGTCGAGGAGACCGCGAAGCTCCTGGAGAGCCTCGGCCACCACGTGGAGCCGGCGCGGCCTCGTTTCGACGCCCACGATTTCGCCAAGGGTTTTTTCTTGCATTTCAGCGCGCTCATCGCCGCGGAGCTCCGCGCCGCCGAGGTGTTCCTCGGCCGCCCCGCGCGGCGCGACGACGTGGAGCGGACGACGTGGCTCTTGAACCTCGTCGGGCGGAGCACGGACGCGGGGACATTCGTGTATTACCGGAAGAAGCTCCACGACGTGCAGCGCGCGCTGGCCGGGTTTTTCCAGGAATACGATATCCTGCTCACGCCGACGATCGGCAAGCCGCCCATGCCCCACGGCTCCCTGCTCGCGAAGGGCCTGGAGGAGACCGTGCAGGAGCTCGTCGCGCGGCTCGATCGCCCCGAGCTGCTCCGGCTGCCGGGCCTGCTCGACAAAGCAGTCGACCGTGCTTATGGGTTTTCCCCGTACACCCCGCTCTTCAACGTGACGGGGCAACCCTCGGCGAGCGTGCCGCTTCACTGGAACGCCGACGGTTTACCCATTGGCACGATGCTCACTGCGCGTTTCGGGGAGGACGCGCGCCTCTTCCGGCTCTGCGCGCAGATCGAGGAGGTAAAATCGTTCCGAGCCAGGCGGCCGCCCGTGTATGCCGGCGCGCCCCTCGGGTCTGCCTGACGTGAGGCCGCGTCCCCGGCTCCAGATCGCGATTGCCATCGGGTTTTTCCTGGCCCTTTGCACGCTCGTCACCCTCGCGTGGGCCAGCGCCGACACCTCGGAGGCGAACGAGGCCGTGCGGCCTTATGCCGGCGCCTGGGAATATCGCTGGGGAGATTCGCCGCGCCTCGCGAGCGGGGAGCTCTCCTGGACGAAGGACGACGACGCCGCCGCGTGGCAGCCCCTCACCGCCATGGGCTCCCCTCCGGGCCGCGGCGGTCAGCGTTCGCTCTGGGTGCGGACGCGGCTCGTCGGCGAGGCGACGGGCGAGCCCACTTTGCACCTGCGTGGCGTCGATCAGATCCTCGAAGCGTACCTCGACGGCGCGCGGGTCTATCGATTCGGCGCGTTCGAGGGCGAGGGCGCCCTGAAGTTCCAGGGGTACAAGGCCCATTACATCCCGCTCGGCGAGGGTTTTCAGGGGAAAACGCTGACGCTCCGGATCTACTCCGAGCACGTCAACATCGGCATCTTCGGCGAGCCCCTCCTCGGCCCCCGGAGCGCGCTCACGGTCGCCGTGATCCAGCGGGATCTGCCGACGCTCGGGATGGGGCTCATCCTGTTCTCGATTGGCGCCTTCGTTTTCCTGCTTTTCCTTTCACAACGCAAGGAGCGCGCCCTCTTCACGTACAGCGCCCTCGCGCTCTCGATGGCCGCGTATTTCACGGCCGTCTCGCCCTCGCGCCAGCTCATCGCGGACGCGCCGCTGGCTTGGGTCCATGCCGAGCTGTTTTTCCTGTACGTGATGGGGATCTTCCTCACCGGGTACTTCGAACACGTCTTCGGCAAGGGCCGTTTCGGCCTCGTCCGCTGGGTCCGCCATGCGTTCACCACGTACGTCGTGTTCGCCGTTTTCATGGTCGCCGTCGCGGGCGTGCCCGTCCTCCGGACGCTCCTCCCCAACCAGATCCTCATTCTGCTCGCGGTCTGCATCATGACCGTGCGCGCGGTGCGTGGGATCTGGGACGGGAGCCCCGACGCGCGGATCTTCAGCGTGGGGTTCGTCGTGGCGGCGTGCGCGGGCTCGTACGACGTGCTCGGCGCGATGGGCGTGCTCTCGCGGGCAAACCTGCCGGTCGGGCACCTCGGGATCTTCGTCTTTACCCTGTCCATGGGCCTCATTCTCGGGCGGCGCTTCGTCGAGGTGCAGGACAGGCTCGGGAAATACTCCACCGTGCTCCAGCTGAGCCTCGCGTCCGCGCGTGTGCTCGAGCCGGGACAACAGGCCCAGGTGGCGCTCGACGAGCTGCTCCGATTGCTCGGGGCCAAACGCGCCCTCCTTTTCTTCACGAGGCCTGAGGGCGACGAGCGGGCAGGGGAGCTCGAGCTTCGCGCCATGCGGGACGCGAAAGGCAAGGCGCTCACGAGCCGAGCGGATCTCGCGCGGAGCCTCGACGGTTTGTCCCTGCGGGCCGACGTCGTGGAGCAGGTCCGTACGCGGCGAAAGCCCCTCATCACGCGGAGCGAGACCGGCAAGCGCCGGCAAAACGCGATGGCCGCGCCGCTGCTCATCCGGGACGAGCTGCTCGGGGTCGTATATCTCGAGGCCGACGATTCACGCAGGCCCTTCGACGACGCGGATCTCGCCATTCTGCTCGGCCTCGGCACGCAGCTCTCCATCACGATCGTGATGACCCGCGCCGTACGCCTCGAGCTCATGAGCGCGCTCCAGACGAGCCGCCTCGAAAAGCAGGGGGCGCTGCTCGACGCGGCCTCGCGCCTGGCAAAAGGGGACATCGAGACGCCGATCGTCGTCGACGAGGAGAGCGAGTTCGCCGATCTCGGCCGCGCGCTCGACGGCATGCGCCGCGACGTGCGGGCGAAGATCCTGCTCCTCGAATCGAAGAACGCCGAGGTGCACGTCCTCAACGAGGAGCTACGGCGCAAGATCGAGGAGCGAACGATGACGCTTCTCACGGCGCTGCTCGGGGACGAATCGAAGGCGCCCTCGCCGCGGATCAAGCAGGGCGATGTGGTCGGCGATCGGTATCGCGTCGGTCGCGCGCTCGGCGAGGGGGCCATGGGCGTGGTCTACGAGGTGGAGCGCACGTTCGACGGAAGGCACGCGGCCATCAAATTGCTCTCGGGCGCGACGGACAAACTCGCGGTCGCGCGTTTCATTCGCGAGGCGAACATCCTGGCGCGGCTCGATCACCCGAACCTCGTGTCGATCCTCGACGTCGACGTGACGCCCCAGGGACAAATTTACCTGGTGATGGAGCTCTTCGCCGGGCAGACGCTCGAGCGGCACAAATCGCGCGCGGGTGACGTGCGCTGGGTGCTCTCCGCGCTCGGGCAGATCGCCGAGGGGCTCTCCGCCGTGCACGCGAGTGGCGTGGTGCATCGGGATCTGAAGCCGAGCAACGTGCTCGTCGCGCTCTCGCCCGAGGGAATGCCGGAGGTCAAGCTCGCCGATTTTGGCATTTCGACGCTCGCCGGAGACGAGGCGGGCAAAGGCGTGGAGGATCCCGAGACGAGCGACGAGGAAAAAACCATGGTATGGTCCAAGTCGCCGGCGCGCTCGATGGATGTGACGAAGACCGGGATGCTCGTCGGCACGCCGACCTACATGGCGCCCGAGCTCGGGAAGCGCTCGCGGACCGTTCGTTCGTCGTCGGATCTCTTCAGCCTGGGGATCATCGCTTACGAGCTTCTGGCGAAGGAGCGCCCCTTCGTGATGCCCCCGGTTTTCCTGGCCGCGCAGGGAAGGCTGCTCGAATGCCCCGACGGGCTGCGGAAGGTCGAGGGCCTTTCGCCGGGGCTCGCGGCGCTCTTCGAGCGATGTTTGCAGCAGGATCCGGAGGGGCGCCCGACGGCGCGGGAGGTCGCGGACGTGATCCGGCGCGAGATGGCCGGGCCAAACCCGGGCATCAGCCGCCAGCCGAGCGCATGATCGAGCGGAGCAATCGGCTCGACGCGTACGCAAACGCCTAGCAAATTCGCGACCGCGGAGGTCAGCGAAACGCCCTCCGCGTCGGGTGCGGCTCTTCCTGGACGACGAAGAAGCCGCCAGCGAACCAACGTCAGGTGCCCTCGGGCATTTCGTGGAAGCGCCAGTATTCATCGAAGTCGCCGCTTGCGCGCAGCGAGCGCAGTCGCAGGATGGCTTCGGCCCCGCCGAGGCTCCAGCGAGCGCCGGTGAGGTCCATGCGATCCTTGATCACGTGCCGGCAGGCTCCCTCGATGACGCCGGTGGCGATGGGGAAGCCCGCTGCCAGGTATTCATCGTAGCGGAGGTACGCCTTGTGGTTCAAGAGGT
>JANMGF010000196.1:0-8820 GCA_031374535.1 Polyangium sp. (in: bacteria) | reverse complement strand
CAAACCAAAGGGGTTTGCTCGGTACATCCCCGCCGGCGCGTGCGTCACGTACCCGTCGTCGATCCACAGCTCGAAGAGCCAGCTCCCCGGGCCGCCGTGCTCCTTGCAATACCGATCGGCGACGTTCACCGCCCCGGCGAGCGAGTCCTTCCCTTCGCCCGTCCAGTACACCGTCGTCGTCCCGGCGCGCGCGGCATATTCCCATTGCGCCTCCGTCGGCAACCCGAGGCCGAGCCGCCCGAGCACGCGGCTCGCGTCGTCCCATTTGATCTGCTCCACCGGGTGGAGCCGCGTATGCGTCCGCCCCCCGATCTCGGCCCCGGCAGGATAGGCGCTCGGGTTTTTCCCGGTCGCGCGCTCCCACTGTCCCTGCGTCATCTCGTGCTTGGCCAGGAAAAACGGCCCGAGTTTGACCTCATGGACCGGCCCCTCCGAGGGGCGCGCCGCGGAATCGACGTTCGGCGTGCCGGGGGGGTGCCCGGCGTCGGGCGCGCGTGTGCCCATGGAGAATGTCCCGCCCGGCAGGAGCACGAGGACGACGCTGGTCGATTCCTTCAGCACGAGCTCGCCCTCGGCATTCCGCTCGGGGATCTCGCCGCTCGCGAGGTGCGCGAATTCCCAGAGACCCGAGCGCGGATCGGTACCGATGGGCACGAGCCCGAGCTGCGGCTTCAGACGTAATCCCTCGTAGGCCCGGCATTCGGTCGGATCCGCGATGCTCGCCACCGCGCTCGCCCAGATCTCGGCGCGGTCCTCGAGCGACGCCTTGCGCACCGTACGCGCGAATGCGAGGCGCCTCTCGACGTCCGCGACGAGGACCCCCTCGAATCGCTCGAGATCGGCGACGAGCGCGGCGAGCGTGTCGTGCTCCCATTGCTCCTCGGGCGTCCCGAAGCGGGTCGCGGACGACGTCTCCACGGCGTTTTTCCGGAGCTCCGCCAGATAGGCGCGGTGCGTCCCCAGGCGGCCCGCGAGTTTCTTCGCCTTCCCGAGCCAGGCCTCCATCGCCCCCGCGCGGTCCGGCAGGGCCGGCCATAACGCGTCTGCCTCGGCCGCGTAATCGGTGAAGAGCTTGACGTCCGCGAGCCGACGGATGCCCGCGAGTTGCGCCTCGGAGCGCCGCTGCCCCGCCCGGAACACCACGAGCCCGGTCGCGAGCCCGCCGACGATGATGGCCAGCGCCGCAAAAAGCCCCAGGCGGGTCCGCGCCGCCGACCGCGCCTCGCGCCTCCGCTTCTCCTGCGCCGCGCGAATGCGACGAGACAGCTCTGCCGATTCGGGATCCTCGGCGGGCAAGCGCGCAAGCTCGACCTCCGCCATGCGTAGATCCCCATTCTCGAGCGCCAGCCCCGCGAGCGAAAGCACCGCTTGCCGCTCCCCCTCGGCCGCGTCGCGATTCCGCGGCCAAAGCAAGAGCGCTTGCCGGAACGCGGCCGCCGCCTCGGCGAAATCGGCATAGATCCGCGCCCGCCCCGTCCGATCCGAGAAAGGCTCCAGAGGCGTGGCCGAGGTGCCGAGCGAACGTTTCAAGGTCTCGCGCGCTCGCTCCGTGATCCGCATGCTCTCGCGGGTCTTCAGGAAGTTTCGCAGCGCCTCCTGGAATGCGGCGACCGTGGGAAACCGCGCCGTGATCTCCCGGGCCATGGCTTCGTGACAGATCTCGACGAGCCCCGGCGGCGCTGGCACGCGGAAAGGCGGGGGCGTGTCCCGCGTGGCCGAACGAATGGCGCCGACCCAGTCGTCGGCCTGGTGCGGCGGGTGGCCATTGCATATCTCGTAAAGCGTCGCCCCGAGCAAATAAACATCCGTCCAGGGCCCGAGATCCTCGCCCCGCCCGCGCGCGAGCTCGGGCGCCCAGTACCCCGGCGTCCCCGAGGGCGCGGTCACGGACGTACGCGGCGGCGCCAGCGAGGGCCCCTCGTCGCGGAAATCGACCGTGAGACCCCAGTCACCCACCAGCACCTCGCCAAACTCGCCCACGAGCACGTTCGCGGGCTTCAGATCATTGTGCAAGAGCCCTTTGCTGTGCGCGAAGGCGACCGCGTTCGTGACCTGCAAAAGGACCTCGAGGTGAAAGTCGAGATCACGCCGCGCGCCCTCGTTCGCCGGGCGCAGGAGATCCCGCCACGATTGCCCACGCACGAGCTTCATCACGAGCACGAGCGCACAGTCCCCTTCGAGCAGATCGTAGACCGGGATGATGCTCGGGTGCTCGAGCAAACCACTCACCCGGCATTCCGCGATGAACTTCTCGCGCACCACGCGGTGGGGGTGCGTGACCTTCTTCAGCGCCACCTCGCGCCGCAGATCCTTCTGCACCGCGCGATGGACGATGCCCGTCCCGCCGCGCCCGATCTCCTCGTGGATCTCGTAACGGTCGAGCCCGGTCGCCGGGTCGAGCAGCCCCCCGCCGCCCGCACGCGCGCCCTCGTCCCGGACCGTCACGAGCGACAAAAGCGCGTCGTCGTGCGGCCGGAGGCTCGCATCCTTGACCGTCTTCTTGGGCTTTTGCTGATCGCTCACGGGGCCGGCTTTCCGGCATCCTACCGCGGCTAGGGCGAAATGATCACCTTCGTTTGCGAAGGCGTCATCTGCGTTCCCATCGGCACGTTGGCGTTCGAACCGTTCTGTCCCCACGTCGAGGTGTGGTAGACGGCCTTCCCGCCGCCGAAATAGACCTTCGAGCTCACCGTCCGCGGCTTCGCGGGCCCCATGATCATCGCCGAAATGATCCCTCCGCCGACGCCGAGCTCGTCGCCCGAGCTGATCGCGATGGTCGACGCTTGCGTGACCGCATTTCGCATGACCACGAGCACGTGGGGGACGAATCCCACGGTCGTGGCGAGCTGGGCGATGTTCACGTACGGCGTCGGTACGGGCCCCGCGGGCGTGGGCGTCTTGCACACGTCGGCCGGGCCCTGGCACATTCCTCCGCCGTTGGTCGATGCAGGCATCATGGATTGTTTGTCTCCTCAACCCAAAAGAACACGTTTGCCGTCGATGCTCGTGTCGTCCTTCGAAACCATCGTGGTTCGACGTGACAGGAGCGCCCAGGTATCCTCGACCACCGAGCGTGCCCGGCCCGCGCGCGTCTCCAGCAGGCCCGTCGCCTCGCGATAAACGTCACGCGTCCGCTCGACGAGGCGCGCCGCGGTGGTCTCCATTCGTTCGGCCTGCTGGACGAGGTGGCTCGCCGTCGCCAGGATTCGCGTCGCCACGAGGCTGGCCTCGCCCTTCGCTTGCTGGCGCAGATTCCCCTCGGCCGAAAGCTCGAGGTCCGTGCCTGCGCGAATCTGCACCTTCCCGCGCGGCGCCGCCAGCACGAGATCTCCGTCGGGCACCTCGATCTCGGCCCGGCCCTCCAGATACCGGACGACCACCCGCCCCTCGCCATTGCGGATCTCGGCCGCGCCCTTCTCCACGGTCACGGATCCTCCGCCCGCGAGGGGGACGACCACGACCTCGGCCTGCTTTTGCGCCGTATTCCGCCTCGCCATTGCGCTCTCTTTTCTGGCCATGGTTTTCACGCCCATCACCCGATCATGACCTTGGTGCCCTTGAGGATGAGCTTCGACGCATCGAGCCGGACCGAGTCCACCGTCTTGAGGGTTATCGTTTGAGCGGTGAGTAACGCGCGGCTCCCGCCGTGCGAGAGGGTGGTATCAGAAGCGATGGACTCGAGCGCGACCTTCTGCCCGGCGTGGCCGAGCTGGAAGCCCCTTTCGGTGAGCTTGGCGTTGGTCTCTCCGTGCGAGAGGATGGTGTCCTCGTCTCTGGAATCGAGAGCGATCTTCTTGGTAGCGTGTCCGAGGTGGAAGCCCAGATCCGTGATCTCGCACTTCCAGTCGGCGCTCAGGTGCCCGCATGTGACCTTTTTCCCCGGCGCATCGACATGCATTCCCCAATCCGAGGTGGCCTGCGTGGCCGTGGGCCGCGTGCCCGCGTGAATCGTCACCGTCTTCTCGCCCCACACGTCGACCACATTCGACGACGTCACCGATACCTGATCGGCCGACGCCACCTCGACGAGCGCGGGCGAGGCGATCATCACCTGCGTTTCCCCCACCACCGCGACGGTACCGGCGTTGGCCACCGTATTTACCCCGAGCGCCGCCGCAGCGCTCGCCGCGAGGTCCGTCTTCCCCCGGAACATGCCCATGACGGCTGACTTGGCACCGGCGAACCCGGCCGTCATCTCGCCCATAAGGGTCGAGGGCGCATCCGGGGGGCTCCTGTCGACCTCGCCGAGCAGGACGGTCACCTGCCCCGAGACCATGGCGGCCTTTTTACCCATGACCGCCGCGGTCCCCTCGGACGACTGGATGTTGTACGTCGGCTCTGGCGAGTTCCCGGTAATGGTCCCGGAGGGCGTCGTGGCGAGCATCTTGAAGGTCTTGCGCGCCCCTTCGAGCGCGAGCTTGGCCCCCGCCGCCGCGACCGGCCCCACGATACCCGCGCCCACCACCGCGATCAACGCGGGCATGCCCGAGACGCTCTCGACGTAACTCGGCATGGTTTGCCCGAGGATCCGCTTGCTCTCCTCCTTGCGGTGATTCGCGCCTGCGAGCAGCATGCTCGCCGCGTCCCATCGCCCCTTCATTTCGCTGACGGCGCTCGATTCATTGAGCGTTCCGAGGATCCCCATGATGGTGCTGTACCAGGCGCTGATGCTGGCCGCTCCATCCTGGACCTTCTTGATTACATTGAGCCGCTGCTCCGCCTGCTTGAGCGCGCGCGCGTGCTCGCCGTGGTTCGCCTCGAACTCCTTGCGCTCGTATTCGGCCCTCGTGAGATCGAGCTGGAGCTTGAGCTCGACGAGCGGATCGAGGGTCGTGCCTCCGGCGCTCGTAGACGCGCTCGCATCCCCGGTTGCGAGGAGGTCCTTCAGCCCGCTGTCCGCGGTCTCGTATTCCTTCCGTTTCGTCGTCCAGATGGAGCTGGAGGACGGCGGCATGGCGAAGGGGGCGGTCTTGCCCCCTTCCTTCACGAAGACCCCGAGGAGTGTGCCCATCCGCTGGAGTTCCGCGTGGATCGAGGCCCGCGCATCGGGTGAGTTCGCCAGCGCGGTCTGCAGCGTATTGTATTGTTCGACGAAGGCCTGGACGGCGTTCTGCGCGTCCACGTTCGTCGGATCGTTGGTGAGGGCCAGGATCGCGTCGCCGAACGTGGTCGGCGGCGTCCCCAACGTGGTCGTCCCGCCGACCTGGAACTTCGTGCGCACGGGCGCGGCCTTGTTATCGATGTCCCGCTGAACCTCGGTCCGCACCTCCGCATAACTCCGCCCCGGCGATAGGCGCAGGCTCTCCTGCACGCGCGCCTCGACCGCCTCCTCGAACGTCACCTCGGCCTCGGTCTTCTTGGCTTTCTCCTGGGCGAGCTTCAGCTCCTCCTTCTTCTTCATGATCTCGACGGTCTTCAGCGCGACGTCGGCCATGGCGCCGATGCTGTTGGTCGCGAGATTGGCCGCCCAGAGCACCCATTGACCGGTGCTCGCCGGTTCGCTGCCCGCATTCACGATGACGTTGCCGGAGGCCATGACCGACTGGGCCATGTTGAGGTTCGCATTCCACGTCGACAGCGTCGAGGTGCCGCTGAATGCAAGCTCGCTCCGCGCGCCCCAGGTCTCCAGCGCGGCGCCGCTCTCGGGCGAGTTCGGCGCGCCGAGCTGGAACGTCGTGCTCGCATACGGCGAGTGCATCTTGATGCGTTGCCCCTCCTCCGTATCGTCGAAATTGATCTCGTTCCCCCCGCCCGTACGCACCACGTTCCGCGTGCGATTCTCCTTCACCACCGGGCTCGCCGTCTGCGGGTTCGGCACGGCCGCCGTGATGATCGGCCGGTCCGGATCGCCGTCCACGAAGCTGATGAGCACCTCGACGCCCGCCCGCAGCGGGAAATGCACGCCATACCCCGCGCCCGTGTGCGGCTGCGCCATCCGCACGTACCGCGACGGGCGACGGCCGTCCGGGGTCGTGGTGTCGAACATGAACTTCACGAGGTAACGGCCCTGGTCGTCGACCTCGGCGTATTGCCCCTTCTCCTCCGCCTCGACGACCGCATTGATGACGCCGTAAATCCGGGGCCTCGGCGTCACCCGCGCCGGCCGGTGGCGCGTCGCCTCGCGGATGGCCTTGAACTGGCATTCGAACCGGAACTGCTCGCCCTCGGCGATCCCCGCGCCATACGCGGAGAGCGCCCCCTCGATACGCACCTCGGTCACGAGCAGGCGCATGTCCCCCATCGGGTGCTCGGCCAGCACGAACCTGCGCCCCGCCGCGACGCGCTCCACGTCGCAGGTGCCGTCGAATTGCCGCCGCGACACGATCCGCTCCTCCGCGCGGACCTTGGCGAGCGCCTCCGCCTCGTCGGGCGATTTCACGTGCGTGCCATACTCGACGACGAGCCCCTTGCCCTCGTCGAACATCGCCTGCCCCGTGACATCCATCTGCGGGTTTCGATAGTTGTAATCCCGCACCACGTACTGGGCCGGGATCATGCACAGGTTCTCCTCGAACCGGTAGACCTCGTGGTGCTCGCCGCGGGGCCGATAAGGGAGCGACGAGGTCCCCTGGATCTCCGGGAACACCTCGTTCCGGTCCGTGAACACCATGACGTCTCTCCCCTCCTCGTGCTCGAAGTGATAACTCACCCCGACGTGCTCGCATTGCCGCGCGATGAAGGCGAGGTCACTCTCCCGGTATTGCACCACGAGCTCGCGGGTGCGGTACCGGTCGAAGAGCTTGATCTTGTAATCGTCATCCTTGAAGGACGCCGCCTCCATCTTCTGCCGGATGAGCGTGGCGAGGTCCACGTCGAGCAGGACATCCTGCTGCTCGACCAGGGAGAGCCGATAAGCCCGGGGCACGAAGCGGATCCGGAAGGAGGAGAAATCGGCTTGTGTCTCCAGCCGATCGTTCACCGCCGCGATCATGCCGTGGATACGCCGCACGATCTCCGGGCTCTTGTTCTTGGAGCGGTAAATGAGGAGCACCGCCTCCTGGCCGAGCAGATCCTCAGCCGTGACCCCGCCCGCGCCCTCCTGCCGATAACTCGCGAGCACCTCGTACTCGAAGAGCTGCGAGATCGCCTCGCGCCCCTCGATCCGCGACACCTCGAGCTCGAGCCCGGCGCTGGCGGTGGTGACGACGAACGAGATATGCCTGACCTCTTCCATGACGAAGCGCTCCTCTGCGGCAGGGGCCGCGACAAACTGTTTTTCCGGGGAGGGGCGGGCCTACGCGCCGCTGCCCCCGCCACCCGGCTTGAAATCCTCGGCCTCGGCGCGCGATGGGTCCGTGCCGCGTACGTTCTCGAGTTTCGCGTCCCCGAAACGGGCGCCCTCGCCTTTCGCGCGGTGCATGTCCGCGCGCGTGAGGTCCGCGCCCGTGAAATCCGCGCCCGCGAGCCGCGCATGCGACAGATCCGCATGCCGCAAGACGGCCTTTTGCAGGCTCGCGCCCGAGAGATCCGCAGACACGAACCGCGCACGCTCCAAAATCGCCTCGTCGAGCCGCGCCTTCCGTGCCGACGCCCCCTCGAACGAGGCCTCCTCGAGCAGCGCTCCCGCGAGATCGGCCCCGTCGAGCGTCGCGCCGGCGAAACTCGTGAAGCGACCGAGCAGCAACGAAAGCCGCGCACCCGTGAGGTCGGCGCCCGCGAAGCTCACCTTCTCGGCCGGCACCCGGGCGAGATCCGCGCCCGCGAGGTTCGCCCCACCGAGCAGCGATCCACGCAGATCACAGCCCTCGAAACGTACGCCCGTGGCCACGATGCCTTCGAGCAAACACGAGAGCAACGACGCGCCCGCGACACGCGCCTTGCGTAGATCGACCTCGGCCAGCGCCGACTCCACGAGCCGCGCGCCCCCAAGGTTCGTCTCCACGAACCGCGCCGCGGTGAGTGTACACTTGAAGAGCGTCGCGCCTGCGAGGTCGGCGCCTTCGAGGTCGGCTTTTTCGAGGTCCACGCCCGAGAGATCAGCGCCGCCGAAACGCGCGCCCCGGAGCGACGCCCGTCCCAGAGACACGAGCGAAAGGCGCGCGCCGGTGAAGCGCGTCCCCGCGAGATCGGCGCCCGAGAGATCGCTGTCCGAGAGGAGCGCGCCCGACAGATTCGCGCCCGCGAAACGCGCCTCCGCGAGGCTACAACCCGTGAGAGAGGCACGTTCGAGGTTCGTCCCCTCGAACGCGGCGCGCGCGGCGAGCACGACGGCGAGGCGCGTGCCCGCGAGGTTGCACCCCGAGAGACATGCGTCTTCGAGATCGGCGCCTTCGAGATCCGCGCCCGCGAGATCCACGTCGACGAGCGTCGCGCCACGCAACACCGCCCGTTCGAGCCCGGCCTTCGCGAGCGAGCAACGAACGAGGCGCGCGCCCGAGAGGTCCACATCGGCGAGCGCGAGCCCGTCGAGCACGAGGCCCTCGAACGTGCGTCCGCCGAGGCGCGCGCCAGGCTTCCATTCCGCGAGGGGATCCACCATCACGCCTGCCCTTCGAGCTTCGTTTTGCCGAGCAAGGCCCGCGCGAGATCGGCCTTGTCGATCTTCGCTTTCCACGTCTCGGCGCCGTAGAGGTTCGCCCCACGCAGCACGGCGCCCGTGAGATCCGCGCTCTCGAGCGAGGCTTGCATGAGGTTCGCCTCCTCGAACGAGGCGCCGGCGAGGCAGGCCTTGCGCAGGTTGCCGTTCGTGAGGTCCGCGCCCGCGAAGCTCGCCCCTTCGCACAGGGCGCGCGCGAAGCTCGCCCCTGGCAAACGCGCCCCGGCGAAGAACGCGTTGGTCAACGTGGACGCGTCCCAGACCGAACGGGGCGCCGCGATCCG
>JANMGF010000130.1:0-1558 GCA_031374535.1 Polyangium sp. (in: bacteria) | reverse complement strand
GCCTCTTTCACCGCCCGCATGAGCCGCGCCGGCGTCCCGTGCAAGAGCACGCCGAGCGTCAGGAAGATCAGGTTCACCGTGTTCAGGTTCAGCGCATTGAGCCCCTGCCCGCTCGACGCGAAATACCCCACGAGGTATCCGCCCGCGAGCAGCACGAACAAGATGCTTGGGATCGGCGAATGCTCGAGCCATTCCCCCGGCGTCGTCCTTCGCGGAGGCTCATCCGCTTCGAGCGGCGATCGCCCGAGGTCAATCCCGAGATCCGCCGCACTTCGCGCCCGCCCGGCCGAGGGCGCATAAAGATACACGAGCACCGTCACGATCACGATTTCGACTGCGACGGAGACGAGGCTCTGCCACAGGAAAATCGTATTCGACAGCGGAATGACGCCCCCCGGCACCTTCCCGCCTGCCTCCACGATTGCGCGTGTCGCTGGCTGGAGCGCGCTCGACGTCGCCATTTGCAGCGCTGCGCTCCCGCTGAGCCCTTGCGCCCAGATGCTCCCGAGGCCGAGAAACGCGCTCGCCGCCACCGCCCGATAATCGACGCCCTGCACGCGCCGCGCCGTCTCCTTGGCGAGCATCGCGCTGAAGATCAGTGAAAACCCCCAGTTGAACCACGACGACAGCATGGCGAAGAGCGCCACCCACGCAATGGCCGTGCGCGGCGAACGAGGCACCGAGGCGAGCTTTGCGATGAGCCGATACACGGGCCGCGTCGTGGCGACCACGTACCCCGTGATGATCACGAGCGCCATCTGCAACGTGAACGGGATGAGCTCCCAAAAACCCCCGCCCCAGATCGCGGCCACCTCGGCCGCCGCCTGCGCCGCGCCCCTCTTCTGCGAGAGGCTCACCCACGCGGCGATCACCACGAGGAACGTCGCCACGAGGGCGAAGATGAACGCATCGGGGATCCATCGTTCGGCCCACGCCGTGAAACGCGCGGCGAACCGCTCGAGCAGGCCGCCGGGAGGATCGTCGGGCGGGGGGGACGACGCGGAGGGACGCGGTTTGTCGAGAGAGCTCGGCAGCTCGGCACCGGACATGGGGCGAGAGTAGCTCGCGTTGGGGGAGGATGTCACCGACGGGCGACGGCGGGGCACGCGCTTGCCGGATCCGCTGCTCCTCTGATATAGGCCACGAATCAAAGAACGCCGACCCTCTCACCGCGGTGGTGCTGACGTGGGGGGCCGCGATCGCCGAGGGGGGTCGCCGATGCTTCGACACGTCTTCGTTCGGTGGTTGTCGCTGGTCCTCCTGCTCTTGTGTTTCCCGGCGACGGCAGGCGCGGAGGATCCCAAGCCGCGCTGGACCATCGGGATTTGCTTCCATCCCCACCCTCCACACGGGCAATGGTCGTATCTGCCTGGGGGGAGCTTGGTGACGGGGAAGGAGCTACAGCTCGCGCTTTCTTTGAAGGACGATCTCCCGCTCTATTATTTCGATCCCCGCGCGCCTCCCGAGAATCAAAAATTTCTGCGTATCGCGGACCCGAGGAAGCCCTGCGAGCCCGCGCCACCCGTGAAGCCGCCGCAAGGGCCGCCGCCTGCGAAGC
>JANMGF010000121.1:0-21090 GCA_031374535.1 Polyangium sp. (in: bacteria) | reverse complement strand
GGGTTTTTGGGGGTTTTTTTTGTTTTCGTGGTGTTTTTTTTCCCGTTAGCACGTCTTTGGGGGGTTTGTTGGTTTTTGGTTGGGTGGTCTTTTTTTCCGGGGGGGGGGGGGGGGGGGGGGGGTGCGGGGGGGTTGCGGTGGGGTCGACGGGCGCGGGGTGGACGTCGACGGGCTCTCGGTGGACGTCGACGCGCGCTCGGTGCACGTCGACGGGGACTTGGTGGACGTCGACGCGGACTTGGCTGGCGTCGACGGGCTCTCGATGCACGTCGACGGGAGCGCGGCAAGCGTCGGCGGGCTCTCGGCGGACGTCGACGGGGGTGCGGCAGGCGTCGACGGGAGCGCGGCAAGCGTCGACGGGCTCGCGGTAGACGTCGACGGGAGCGCGGCAAGCGTCGACGGGCTCTCGGTGGACGTCGACGGGCCCTCGGGGAACGTCGACGAGCGGCTGGCGCACTTCGACCCACGCCCCTTCCGCGTCGACGGGGACCGACCTTCTCGATGCCCAGCAGCGTGGCAGGTCTCAGGTCGCCCCAGGAGCCGCCAGGCGCTCCTTCATCCAGCGCACAAGACCACCATCGTATGCGCGCCACTCCTTCGCTTCAGCGTCGAACCGAAGGGCGAAAACGCGACGGGAGGCACTCGAGTCGGCCATCGCGGCGCCGACGGCGGCCCCCACCAGGAGACCGAAGACCATGCCCGCCAGCGCAGCGAGCTCTTGATTCTGCGGGCGTGACGCCGCTGCCCCAACGGCCCCCCCGACCGCGCTTCCGATCGCGGCGCCGGTCAGAAATTCGGGGCGCACCCCCTGCTCCCGCGTAAGCCGGGCGACGCCCTGCTCCGCGAACACCGTCAGCCGATAACGCTTCCCACCGATACCGATGGCGAAGGCGACGGGTCCAACCCCTTCAATCAGCTGAAGCCCCTCGACTTCCTCACGGTTCAGCGCGCGATCGAGCCCCTCCACGTCGTGAACGAACACGTCGAGCGCGTGATACCGATCACCAAACTCCTCCAGCCCAGAAACCAGGTCGGAAAGTGTGAGATTAGGCATGTTCACTCTCGCTATCTTGTGTCGTCTGCAGCGTCGACCTGGGCGTGGTCGTCGCGAGGCGCTTCCTGGGCCATTTCAAGCATCGCAATCTGCAAAGGCCCCGCCCGATCCACGAGCCTGTGCATCTCCAGGCAACCCTGATCCACCATCCCGAGCATCATCCGCGGCGCCACGCCGAGCACCACGATACAGATCGCCAGCGGTAACGCCGCCGCAAGCTCCCGCCCGTACAGCTCGGGAAACCTCCCGCCGAATGGCTCGAGGTACTTGCTCTTTTGCCATTCCTCCCGCACCTCGCCGAACAGGAGATGGCCCAGAGCAAACAGGTGCACACAAGCAAGCGCGACAGCACCGACCGCCGCAAACACAGCAATGCCCCGGTGACGGGCAAACATCCCCCAGAACGCGAGCAGCGGGCCCCAGAAACCCGCGAGCAACGGCAATCCGAGCGACGCGAGCATGCCGAGGCCGAAGAGCAACGCGAAGAGCGGCATTTCTCGGACGAGGCCGCCGAATCGGCCCAGGTCTCGCGTCTGCACCCGGGAATCCAGGACCGAGACGAGCACGAATAAAAGGCCGAGGATCACGCCGTGCGTCGCCGCGACGACCACGCTCGCCTGGAATCCCTGCGGCGTGAGCGAACCCATGCCGAGCAACGCGAATCCCACGTGCGCGCCCGCAATCCGCGCAAGGAAACGTTTCAGGTCGTCCTGCGCGAGCGCCACGAAGGCCGAGACCAGGATCCCTGCCGCGCCGAGGATCGAGACCGTCGTCGCCGCCCAGCGCATTCCATCCGGTAACATCCCCACATTGAGACGCAGAAGGCCATAAACACCCGTCGAGACCAATGCCCCCGAGAGGAGCACGCTCGTCGGGGCCTCGGACTCGGCATGGGCGTCCGCCAGATATCCGGGGAAGGGGAATGCGGAGAGGCGAAGCGCGAATGCCACGAAAAGCGCGGTCCAGAGGACCTTCACGGCAGGATGGCCAAAAAGGGTGAGGCCCTTGTCGACCCAGGCCACACGCGCGAGCTCCGGGATCGCGGAGGAGCGGCGGACGGCCTCGCCGGTCGAGAGGTACGTCGGGTCGGCGTTTTGCCAGAGGAACCAGGCCGCAGCGCAGAGGAGCGCGGCGCCGAGGAGCGAGGAGGCGAGCACGCGGGCAGCAGCACGGCGAGGGCCAGGGCCGCCGCGGCGCGCGACGAGCAAACACGTGGGGATGATGCCGAGGAGCCAGAAGGCGCAAAAGAGGAAGAGGTCGAGCGAGACGAGGACGCCAAGGGTGGCCGTGAGGAAGAGGCCCGCAAGGGCGTGGTAGGAGGCAGGGCGATCCCGCAAGGAGACGCTGGCGATCGAGGCGACGAAGGCGACGAGCACAGCCGAGGCGACGAGCACGAGGGAGATGCCGTCTACGCCGAGGAAGTACTCGACGCCAAGCGAGGGGACGAGGGGCCCACGTTCGAGGAGCTGGAAGCCGTCGTTGCCGTCGACGCGGGCGAAGAGGCGGTCGAAGCGGACGCAGAGCCAGCCGATGAAGACGAGCAGGGAGCCGTGGACGAGGGCACTCGTGGCGGCGAGGACGCGGGGACCGTCGCGACGCGCAAGGCGGAGCAAAAGCGCGAGGACGGAGCCGAGGAGGGGGACGAGGAGGAGGAACGAGAGGGGGTTTTTGCCGAGGAAACCGAGGCCGAGGGAGCGCTCGGCGTGGATCGCGATCGCGAGGGGGCGACCGGGTTCGCCGCCTTCGGAGACGCGAGCGTCGGACTCGACGAGGACCTGGCCGTAAAGCTCGCGGGCACGTGCCGCCTCGTAACGCCACTTGACGATCACGCGGCGCTCCTGGCCCGGCGGGATGCGGGTCGTCGCACCGCGGCTGCCCTCGATGTTCACCGTGAGGCCCGGCGGCGTGCGGGGATCGGAGGCCGAGGTGCGCACGTCGACACGCGCAAGCTCGAGCGGGCCCGTGCCGTCGTTGCGGATGAAAAACACGCCGGCCAGGTGTTCGCCGTCGGGCGAGAGAGAGAGCTCGACGTGGTCGCCGTGTTCGGCGCGGAGAACGGCGCGGCCCGCAGGTGCGTCGGCGAAGGCCGGGGAGGCGAAGCCGAAGAGGATCACGAGGACGACGAAGAGAGAGAAAAGGCGTTCGAGGAGGCGCGCAGGGAGGCCGAGGACGAGGTCGTCGATCGTCGAGACGAGTTTTGACGCGCCACGCGCGATCGTGGTGGCCGCTTCGAGGGCGACCTCGCCGAGCTTGAAGCCGGTTGTCTGGAGGAGAGGTGCACGGCGGAGGAAGACGAGAAGAGCCGCGAGCACGATCAAGAGCACGCTCCCGATGTCGACCACCGAGGAGGCATCAGGGCTCGCCGCGAAGAGGTCACGCAGGCGAACGAGGAGGAACGGGCCAGGCAGGAGCGCAAGGACGAGGAGCGTACGCGTGGGCCAAGGGGTGAGAGACGCCGCGCCGGAGAGCAGGGGCAAGGCAGCCGCAGCGCTCGTCGCTGCCGCGCCGAAAAAGAGCAGGAGGCAAACGAGGGTGACGAGGTCGAGAGAGCCCGCGCCGATCTTGCGAACGAGGGATCCCTTCACGATCGGCTGCGTTGCCTCGTCGCGGATCACCAGCTGATCGTGGATCTCGGCGAAGGTGACCGTGGGGCCGATGGGCACGATGCGCACCTCTTCGCCCTCGGGAACGACGAGGCGTTCGATCCAGGCGACCTCCATGCCGTCCCCCGTGACCGTGGCTCCGCCGCCCGGCACGACGACGATCGCATTGGCGCCGGCCGCGATCTCTCGGCGCACGAAGGGCGCGATCGCAAAGGGCTCCGGGTTCTGGGCGAGCTGCGCGCGATCGGAGACGCCGACGTAAACACGCGCGCCCGGGTGGCTCGTGAACGTGAGGAGACCTCGTGTCTTCCCGCGCGCGGCGATGACGTTCGCGTCGCGCTCGCCACGTGGCTTGTCGATGTCCTCGGCGACGATCGCTTCGTACGGGATGCGCCCCTCGGCATGCACGGGGACGAAACGGGCGCGGTAATCCGCGAGGAATTGGCCTTCGTCGAGCCAAGCGCCGCCGAGCCCCCAGAAGAGCAACACGAACCCACCCACGAGCCCAGCGCCGCCCAAGCTCGCCACGACCCCCGAGCGCATGCCCGCCGATGCAGACGCGTGCGAGCTCTTGCCCTGCACGAGGAAGAGGTACGTCGCGACCATCACGCCGCCCCAGCCGAAGAGCCACACGATCGCGTCCGCCGCGAGCGCGACGAGCGAGAGGCCGGTCGCGAGGAGAGAAGCGGTCGCGGCAAAACGGATCGCAGCGCGATCGTCGGCGAGGGTCTTGCCGGCGAAGACAAACACGAGCGCGACGGCGACGAGGGAGGCGAGGAGCAGGGCCGCGGCGAGAGGGTCGAAGGTGAAGGCGACGTTCGCGTCGAGAGAGCCGATACGCAGGAGGCGGAAGGCGACGTCGTGGAGGGCGCGGCGCGCAGGAGCGAGCGAGGCGAGGCGCACGACGTTGGCGAGCGCGAAACCAAGCGCGAGGACGGTGGCGCCGAGGCTCAGGTGCGCGGCGCGGCGTCGACCGATCCGAGGGCCGAAGAGGGCCACGAAGATCGCGGCGAAGAGGGTCGCGAGTGGGACGAGGCCGAGCGGAACGAGGGGCGCCTCGACGGGCGTGAGCGGACCGGCATAGGCGGGCATAGGAGGGGGTTTCTCGTACACCCCGCAGCCAGTCACGGCAAACGGGCGGGCGTGTCAGGCTCACGAGATGACACAGGATTCCCACGTTGCTTTTTCGGTCGAGGACGTGAGCCCGAAGATCCGCGATTTCCTGGGGTACGAGCCGGAGGAAGCGCTCGGAAAGACGCCCTTCGCCTTCATGCCGCCCGAGGAGGCGTCACGCGTGGTCGCCATCTTCGGTCCACTCATCGAGGCGCGCGTGCCCTTCAAGGATCTCGAAAACAGGAACCTGCACAAGGACGGCCGCACCGTGGTGCTGGAGACGAGCGCTGGCGCGGGGCGGCGGTAAAACGAGCAGGAAGGCTCTACGCAGCAGTGACGTCGAGGAGATCGCAGAGAAACGCTTGGACGGCCTTGATACGCGGGAGTTCGCAAGCCGCGCCTGCGAGCCAGCGGTTGTCCTTGATCGACACTTGAACGGATTTGCCTGGGCGAAGGACGCCCACGATGCACGCAACGGTCGCCTTGTTCCGACCGGCGGGCTTCACAAAGTCCGCCATATCCTGACGATGGAAAGCTTCGTCATGAGGGTCTACGCCCTCGACGAGTGAGCGGGCCGCGGAGAGCAGCGAGGGGTAGCTCGTCTCGGCACACTCGAGGAGGAGGTCTTCGAGTGTGCCCTGCTGGGTGTTGTCCGGAAGCACGAAGGCGCCGGCACGCGGGGGCCCCGGAGCGATCGCACCTGGTTTGTCGGCGAGCTGAACGGGCGCATCCTTCGAAAGTGCCAGCTTGGCTTTGAGTGCCGCAAACCGCTCGAACGGGGTCGCCTTCTGGTCGGCATCCAGCACGACGCCGATGGAGCTTGGAGGCGAGCGCAGCGCCGCGAGCGTCTCCTCGATGGCCTCAGCGATTCGCGTCTCGCCGTTCGCTGCCTGGACGGCGAGCGAGACATCGGCGCTCTGGTAGAAGAAGGGTACGGAGACACGCTTCAGCAAGTCGAAGTCCGGCGGAGGCGGGAATTTCGTGGGAATGAGCCGGGTCCAGTAAGGATCGAGGTCCGGGTGCTTCTGGACGCTCTTCAGCCCGAGGGGCTTCAGCAGACGGGCGACGAGTTCCACATCGTGCGGGCCCTCGACGACGATGTACGCGTGGCGAACGCTCATCGCACGTCGAGCCCTCGCTCGTACCGGATGCGCTTGAGAAGGTCCTCGCCGTAACGCCGCGCTGTCGTCTGCTCGCCCTCGCGCTCGAGTCGGTAGGCGACGATGTCCTCCTCGGGTGTCAGGTCGACGGCAAGGATCGCGTCGAGCGCTTCGAGGCTGTGCGTGGTCGCGAAGACCTGCACGTCGTGGGTCACGCAAGCGTCGAGGAGCCAGCGGAAGATATGTTCGAGGGCCGAGACGTGGATGGCGGTTTCGAGCTCGTCGATGAGAAGTACGCCGCCTGCGACGCTCGGGATCGTCAGCGCAAAGAGCAGGGCACGCCGGACCCCGTCGCCGAAAGAACTGAGCGGCAGGAGACCGGCTCGCGCGTCGCGCAGGTACACCGCTGGCGAGGATTCACTCGCCCACGGGGGCACCAGGAGCTCCGCGTCGGTGATCGCAGGCTCAATTTTCTTCAACAGCGCAACCGTCGCGTCCCAGTGTCCCCCGGCCTTGGCTTCCGACACGTCGCGGATGGGCCGATGCCAATGATCGGCAGGCTTGATGGATCGACATGCGAAGGTTGGCTCGACCCGACGAGGTACACCGATGAAAGGGTTATCCACCCAAATGGTGAAGGACCCACTCGCCTCGCCTTCGGGGAAGAGATCGAGCTGCCGGGTCTTCACTGACGCATCGAGGCGCGCTCCATTCCGCTCCGTGGAGCGGTCGATGGGCCGCTCCATGACGGGACGGTTTTCGTAGCCACTCCACTCGGAGACGCCCTTTGTCCCTCGAACGCTCTGATAATGCGCCGTGACCTCGACGACCGGGGTGCGGCCCTCGCCCCACAGATGCACCTTCCCATCGTAGGGAGCGTTGAAGTCGACTTCAGTTGTTTGAGGAAACATGCAGCGGAGCCACTCGACCCATGTCGGCTGGCCAAACGGCTCCCGCTGCATCGCCGTGCCCAACCAGTTCCACGGATCGAGCGGCGCGCTGAAGATCGAGAGGGCCTCTAGCACGCTCGTCTTGCCCGAGTTGTTCCGTCCGACGAGCAGGTTGAACCGCCCAAGGTCCCGCAGTTCGAGACCACGAATCCCGCGGAACCGCTCCACCGTGAAGCTCTCGAGAGGCAGTCTCATGGGCACAACCGGGGACATGTCCCGTCAACGGCAAGCTCTATACCACCGGTCCGGACAACGAAGGGGCTTTCACCAGGCTTTGCAGCGGGGACCAAGTGTTCACTCATCCTCGCTGACGCTCCCCATCTCCTGCATCTCGAGCGTCCCTTCGAGGGCCACGCGTAGCGCCGAGAGAGCACGCGCCGCGCGGGACTTCACCGTGCCGAGGGGCACGCCGTCACGCTCGGCGATCTCCGGATAACTGAGCCCCTCGAAAAAGGCCGTCTCCAGCGTCGCGCGTTGCGCCGCAGGCAGGTCGCCGAGCGCGGCCCGCACGGCGCGTCGTTCGAGGTCGAGGACCGCGCTCGCCTCGGGATCGACGATCGGCTCGATCGGCTCGTGGCGCAGCTCCTCGTCCAGGATCTGCGACCGCCGCGTGCGTCGACGTGCGCGATCGAGGGCCAGGTTCCGCACGGTCGTGACGAGCCACGCGACGACCGTGCCCCGCTCGGCGCGGTACTGATCGGCGCGCTCCACGATGGCCACGAACGCGTCGTGCACCACGTCCTCGGCCTCGAGCGCATCCCGCACGATCTTGAGCGCGAGCCCGTACGCGACGCTCGCGTGCCGATCGTAAATTTCTGCGAGGGCGTCCTCGTCCCCATCACAGATGCGGCTCATGGCGCGCGCGTCCAGCGCGTCCCGCTCCGCCCGGCTCTGGCGCGCACCCGCCGTCATGGCCACCTAACCAAAGGTGGACACAGCCCGAACGTCAACCGTTTTAGGGTGCGCATCTTCGTACGCTCCCGCGCTCAGGCAGACGTCCCAACGGCGGGCACTCCCGAGCGCGCGGGGATCACCACACCCAGGTCCACCGTCACGCAGGAGCCGGCGTGTCCTTCGCGGGCGTGTCCTGTGCAGCAGGCGTGTCCTGTGCAGCCGGCGTGTCCTTCTCGGCAGGCGTGTCGAGCGTAATTTTGCGAAGAAGCGCCCAGAGCTCGGACCGACCCTCGCCCGTGACCGAAGAAAAACCGATCACCTTGCGACCCGTGCTCTTCGCGATCGTTGCCATCGCATTGCGGCTCGCCGCGTGCCCGACCTTGTCGATCTTCGTGGCAACGACGACGACCTCGACCGGCCTTCGCTGGACGTCCCTCGCCTCCTCCACGAATCGAATCAAGTCGGCGTCGTCCTCCTCGAGCCCACGACGCGCGTCGACGAGGATCACGAGCACCGCGAGCGTCACGCGGCCTCGCAGATACCCCTCGATGAGATCCCCCCACGCCCTGCGTTCGGCCTTCGATCGTTTGCTGTACCCGTAGCCGGGCAGATCGATGAGATGAAAGACCGCGCCGTCACGCGCGCGCGCCTCGAAGAGGTTGATCTGCCGCGTGACGCCCGGCGTGGCCCCCGTACGCACGAGGCCCTTGCGCTCGACGAGCGTGTTGATGAGGCTCGACTTGCCGACGTTCGACCGACCCGCAAAGGCGATCTCGGCCATGATCGGCGCAGGAAGCGAGGAGCCAGGCGCAGCAGCGGCCAGGAAGTCCGCATGTACGATCTGCCTCGGATCGAGGCCCTTCTTGGGGGCCGCAGGTGATCCGCCTTTGGCCGAGGTCGCCTTCTTCTTGCCGTCCTGAGGTTTGCCGCTCGGGCCCGACGCCGTCTTCTTCTTTGTCAACTTCGCCTTCTCGCTCACGGCAACGTTCCTGGGCTGAACGTCGGCCGACATGCGTCGCACTGGCAGAGCGAACGGAGGTAACGGAACGTGTAGATCCCCGTGTCGTGCTGGTCGCCCCAGGTGAACTGCAGGGCGTAGTTGCCGACCTGCTGGATGTCACGAATCACGAGATCGCCTCCCGGCACGAAGCTGATGGTGCCGCCGTGCCCCTGGCAGACTGCGCATGGGCAATATCCGCGCAGGGTCTCGTGCGGAAGCACGCTCTTGTGCCCGTCGGCCCACTCGATCTCCATGGTCCGCGCGCCATGCGGGGCCTTGACCATCGTGGGGTTGATCCTCGGATCGCTCATCCTGCTTCGCTCCCTGTGCTCTTCGAACGCGCGCGCTAGCATGAAGCCTCGGGCGCCGTAAAGCAGCCCTTTTCCTGCGCGCCGGAGCGTGATGCGAAGGTTTTGGTCTGTCCTCTTTGCCGTGACCGCAGCCCTGCACGTGACGTTTGCCGTCGCGGCACACGCGCTCTTCGAAAGCGCAGGCGCGCCCGTCCCTTGGCTCCTCGCGATCGTGCTCGCCGCGCTCCTCGTCGTTGCGTTCCGGGGACGGATCAAGCTCGCGTCGGCCGATCGTCCCGTGTCTCGCCTGCGCCGGCTGCTCGTCGAGGAGCCGTATTACGTGCACTGGTGCGCCCTCGTGGTCGCGTTGCCGCTCTGGCTCGCCGGTCTCGGGCTCGCCATGATCGCGAGCTTCGTGGTGCCCGCGACGCACGTGCCGATGTCGGGCACCCTCGCGATCGGCGCCTACGGCATCGGGTGCGCGCTGGCTGCGTGGGGCGTCTTCGTGCGGCGACGCTGGGTCCGGGTGCGCACCCTCGACGTGCCCGTCCGCGGCCTGCCACGCGCCTTCGACGGCTACCGCATCGCGCACCTCTCCGACCTGCACATCGGCGCGCTTTGCCCCCGCGAACACGCCGAGAGCTGGGCGAAGACCGTCGGCGCGCTCGAGGTCGATCTCGTCGCGCTCACGGGCGACTACGTCACGAGCGGCAACGCCTTCCACACCGACATCGCCGAGCTCGCAGGATCGCTGAAGAGCCGCGACGGCATCGTGGCGGTGATGGGAAACCACGACTACTTCGGCGATGGCGAGGCGCTCGTGCGGAAGCTTCGCGAGCAAGGGATCTCGGTGCTCCGCAACGAACGCACCTCGATCCAGCGTGGAGGCGAGCGCCTTTCGATCGCGGGCGTCGACGACACCTGGTCGCGCCGCGCCAACGTGCGACGCGCGCTCGACGGCCACACCGAGGGCGCGCCGGTCCTCGTGCTCGCCCACGATCCGCAGCTCTTCCCGGACCTCTCCGCGCACGGGGCCTCGCTCGTGCTGTCGGGCCACACGCACTGGGGCCAGATCGCCGTGCCTTTCCTGGCGACGCGTTACAACCTCTCCGGCCGCGTCTACCGCTACCACGCCGACCTCTACCGCGAGGGCGACGCATGGCTCTACGTGAGCCCCGGGCTCGGCACGACAGGCCCGCCCGTTCGCCTCGGCGCGGCCCCCGAGATCACGGTCCTCCGCCTCGTCTCCGCCTGACCTCCGACGCGACTAGGGAAGAAAGTGCGTCCCGATCGCCTGCCCTCCCTCGATGAGCACGCGATCGGCATGGGCCAGCGCACGCACCACGAGAGCGCCCTCCTCGAACGGCGTACGCGGCGCGCGACGCTCCTCCACGCACCGCAGGAAGTGCTCGATCTCGACGGCCATCGGCTCGCGCCATGGGACGCGGATCTCCTCCGCCGGTCCCTCGAAGAGCCCCTCGCTCCTCGACGCAGGCGCGCGCGAAAGGAAGATCCGATCCGGCGCGCGCACGTCGTCGAGCATCGCGACCGAGGACGAACCCACGACGACGATCCTGCGCTCCTTCGTCGCATGCACACGCGAGAGCTCGATCCGCGCGACGAGCCCCGACATCACGCGAAAGCCCAGCACGACCGGATCGCCCTCCGGCCCACTCGTCGCTTCGAGCGCCTCGATGCGGAGCGGCTCGAGCGCATGCACGATCGAGAGGTCGTGCGGCCCGAGCGACCAGAGCGCCGGCACCGATCGATCCCCACGAATGGAGAGCCTCGACGCAGCAAGATGCCGGATCGTCCCGAGCTCGCCCGCGTGCACCATCGCGACGAGCCGCTCGACGGCCGGGTGATACCGCAACAGGTGCCCCACCATCGCCACACGCCCGAGCGCCGCCGCGCGCGCCACGCACCGCTCCGCGTCCGCTGTCGAGAGCGCGAGCGGCTTCTCGACGAACACATCGAGCCCCGCGTCGAGCGCCGCGAGCACGAGCGAGGCATGCGAGCGCGGCGGCGTCGCGATCACCACCGCACGCGCGCCGAGCCCGATCGCCTCCTCCAGGCTCTCGACGATCGCCGCAGAAGGAGCCCTCGCGCGCGCCACCTCGCGTCGCGACGCGCTCGTCTCGGCGACCGCGACGAGCGCGGCACGCGGGCTCTCGCAAAGCACCCGGAGCAGGTTCTCCCCCCACGCGCCGCAGCCGACGAGGGCGACGGGGATGGTCACGGCTGCTCCCTTTGGATGCGCATCCGCCGCGTATAGCGCCGGCCAGGCATGCGGGAAAGGTCAGGCGAGGAAAGAGCCGAGCGCGCGAAACCGGCGGTACCGATCATCGACGAGCTCATCCCCCGAGAGACCGTCGAGCGAGGTGAGCGTCTGCCACAAGGTCACGTCGAGCAGACGCGCAGCATCGTCGTGATCCTGATGCGCGCCGCCCGTCGGCTCGTCCACGACGATGTCGACCACGCCGAGCTGATGGAGCTCCGGCGCCGTGATCTTGAGCTGCGCCGCCGCCTCGTCCGCGCGGGCGCCATCGTTCCAGAGGATCGCCGCGCACCCCTCGGGCGAGATGACCGAATAACAACCGAACTCGAGCACGAGCACGCGGTTCGCCACGCCGAGCGCGAGCGCGCCGCCCGATCCACCCTCGCCGATGATCGTCGCGATGACCGGCACGCGTGCCCTCGCCATGGCCGCGAGCGCCGCGCCGATGGCCTCGCTCTGCCCGCGCTCCTCGGCAGCGATGCCAGGATAAGCGCCGGGCGTGTCGATGAAGGTGAGGATCGGCAGGCCGAACTTGTCGGCGAGCTCGTACATTCGAATCGCCTTCCGGTAGCCCTCGGGGTGGGGCATGCCGAAGTTGCGCTTCACGTTTTCCTTCGTTCCACGGCCCTTCTGGTGGCCGACCACGACGACGCTGCGGCCGTGGTACGACGCGAGCCCCGCGACGATCGCCTGGTCCTCGGCGAAGCGTCGATCTCCTTTGAGCTCCATCCATCCGGTGAAGAGCCGCTTCACGTAGTCGAGCGTGTAGGGCCGGTTCGCGTGCCGCGAGAGCTGCACCTTCTGGATCGGCGTGAGATCCGCGAAGATCTCCCGCGCGAGGCGCGACGTCTTCTCCTCGAGGCGCGCGAGCTCGGGTTCGAACCGATGATCGGACGCGGCGAGCGCTCGCAGCGCCCGGACCTTCTCGACCAGGTCTGCAATCGGCTTCTCGAACGGCAACACGAACATGGTCCTGCTCGCGATCACTCCGAGATCGTCGGCTCCGAGATGATGTTCACCGGCACCTGCACCGCCGCCGCCGTCCGGATCACGTTGAACACGCGCAGGGGCTTCTCCTTGCCCTTCACCTTCGCCGACGGCAGCTCCTCCGTCTCGAAGCGCCCCGCGAGCCGGTCGTGCGTGCCTTCACTGACCACGATCTGGCCTGCGAGCGCGACGGAGCAGAGCCGCGCCGACGTGTTCGCGACGTCGCCGATCACCGTGTACGACAGCGCCTTCGAGCTGCCGATGTAACCCGCGACGAGCGGGCCCGTGTGGATGCCGATGCCGATCGCCAGCGGCGCGAGATCCCGCTCGAGGCGACGCCGGTTGAAGTCGCCGAGGACCTCGCCCATCTCGAGCGCGCACTGCACGGCGCGGATCGCGTCGTCCGGATGGATCACGGGCGCGCCCCAGATGGCCATGATCCCGTCGCCCATGAACTTGTCGAGCGTGCCCTCGTACTTGAAGATCGTGTCCACCATCAGCTCGAAGTACTCGTTCAACATCTCGACGAGCTCTTCGGGCCGGGTGTTCTCGCTCATCGCGGTGAAGCCGCGGATGTCGCTGTTGAAGACCGTGCACTCCTCGACGCGCTGGCCGCCGAGACGCACCTCGAGCTGACCACTCATCACGCGCTCGGCGATGTTCGGCGAGAGCAGCCGCGAGAAGCGCTCGCGCGCGATGATCTCGTTCTCGATCTTCTTCCCGAGGATGTTGATCTCGATGAACATCGAAGCCTGGTGAGCCACGGCCACCACGAGCTCGAGGTCCTTCGGCTGGAACTGCGCGAGCGTCTCCGAGTCGAGCCAGAGCACGCCGAGCACGTCCTGCGTGTTGTTCGGCGCGACGAGCGGCACGACGATCGCCGAGCTGATCCGGTTCAGGATCATGCTCTTGCCCTTCGACGCCGCGAAGTCCATCGCCGCGTCGTGCGTCAAGACCGCCGCGCGCTCCTTCACCACGTGGTTCAGGATCGTCGACGACACGCTGATCGGCGCCGTCGTCCCGTCGCGGCGCTGCGAGGCGCGTGGCGTGAGCTCGCCACCGTCGTCGCGGAGGAAGATCACGCCGCGGTCGGCGCGGATGAACTTGAAGATGCTCGCGAGGATCTTGTCGAGCAGCTTGGGCGTGTCGCGCTCCGAGGCGATCTCACGCGAGAGCTCGTGCGACAAACGCAGCCGCTCGTAGTCGGCGCGGAGCTGGTTCAGATCGTTGGCGAGGCGGTCGAAGGGCAAGAACCCCTTCTCCACCGCGGCGATCTGCGTGCCGATCTGGCGCGCCTGATCGTTGAGGTCGATCCGCGTGCCTTGCGCGACGTACGAGTGCGGGCCGGCGACGAACGTGTGCGCGCCCGAGCCCTTCCCCATCATCGTCATGTTGGGGGGCGGCATGCCGAGCTGCGGGTTCGGCGCAGGGAGCCCAGGCCCTGGGCGAGGGAGGGCCGGCGAGGCAGGCGGCGTCGCACCCGGGGGCCGCGGCGGCATCGGCGGCGGCGCGAACTGCGGCTGCGGTTGCGGCCGGTTCACCTGCGGCACCTGCGGGAGCAAGTGCGCCGACTGCGCGAGCGGCGACGGCGCCACGGCCGCCGGCTGCGGCGTCGCGGCCCACGCTTGCTGTTGCGCGACGGGCGGCGGCACGGGCGGCGGACCACCCGCGGTTCCCGCCACGGGCGAGGGCGTGTCGTCGAAACGACCTCGGGTCGAACCGAGGGCGATTTCGTCGCCGTGCTTCAGCGGAGCCTCGCCGCGTACCCGCTCGTTGTTGATGAACGTCCCGTTCAGGCTGCCCAGATCACGCAGGATGAACTGCGTTCCGCGGAGCTCGATGATGCAGTGCTCCTTGGAAACGATCTTGTCGAGCAGCTGGATCGAGTTGTTGGGGTGGCGCCCCAACGAGTTCACGGGCCGCAGCTCGATGGCCTGCTGCCCTTCGGCGGTCTGCAGGATCAGTCGAGCCATCCGAATCTCTATGCTACCCGGGCCTCGGCCGAGGGACCATCGTTCCGGTTCACGGCGTCACGGCCCCTGAGCGAGTTTTGAAGTTCATGCATTGTCGATGAGCCGATGCACTTGCTCTGCCGGAACCACGAGCTCACGCCACGCCCACACAAAAGGCAAGACGGCCGCCGAACCGGTACGAGGAGAAGTCTAAGCCTTCTCGGAAGATTAAGCGAGAGGTTCGACGCGCCGATCGTCCCTTCCCCCGCCGCGGCCTCCAGGCTAGGGCCGAAACCATGGCCGCCGACCTCATCCTCGCGATCGATCAAGGGACGACGGGGACCACCTCCCACGTGCACGACACGTCAGGGTCGACCCGCGGACGAGCGTCGCGCGAAGTCCCCCACCCCTTCCCGCGCCCCGGCCTCGTCGAGCACGAGCCCGAGGACATCTGGCAAAGCGTGATCGAGTCGGTCGAGGCCGCGCTCGCTTCGGCCTCGATCACGGGCGATCGCATCGCCGCCGTCGGCATCACCAACCAGCGCGAGACCACGCTCGTCTGGCAACGCGCGACCGACAAGCCCATCCACCGCGCGATCGTCTGGCAAGACCGGCGCACCGCGGACACCTGCGCGCGTCTACGCGAGGGCGGCCACGAGCCCGCCGTGAAACGAACGACCGGGCTCGTCCTCGATCCGTACTTCAGCGGGACGAAGCTCGCCTGGCTGCTCGACAACGTCGACGGCGCCCGCGAACGCGCCGAGCGCGGCGAGCTCGCCTTCGGCACCGTCGACAGCTACCTCGTCTGGCGCCTGTCCGGCGGAGCGATGGGCGGCTCGCCCGTACACGCGACGGACGTAACCAACGCCTCGCGCACGTTGCTCATGAGCCTCGCGACGCTCGACTGGGACGACGCGATGCTCGCGCTCTTTCGCGCCCCACGCGCCACGTTGCCGAAGATCGTCGACTCGGCCGGGCTCATCGCGAGGACGCTCGGCTTCCCGCACCTGCCCGACGGCGTGCCGATCACGGGCATCGCCGGCGATCAACAAGCCGCGCTCTTCGGGCAAGCCTGCTTCGACACGGGCGACGCGAAATGCACCTACGGCACGGGCGCGTTCGTCCTCGTCAACACGGGCGCGACGCCCATCATGAGCCGCTTCGGTTTGCTCACGACGGTCGGCTGGAAGGTGGGCAGCGAGGTCGTGTTCGCCCTCGAAGGGAGCGCCTTCATCGCCGGCGCCGCCGTGCAGTGGCTCCGCGACGGGCTCGGCATCATCCGCAGCGCAGCCGAGATCGAGCCGCTCGCCGCGAGTGTTCCGTCGAGCGACGGCGTGACGTTCGTCCCCGCGCTCTCCGGCCTCGGCGCGCCCTACTGGGACGCCGAAGCGCGCGGGATCATCCATGGCATCACGCGCGGCACGACGAAGGCTCACCTCGCCCGCGCCACGCTCGAAGGCATCGCGCTCGAGGTGACGGATCTCCTCCGCGCGATGGGCGACGACCTCGGCAAACCGCTCGGCCGCATGCGCGTGGACGGCGGCGCCGCGAACAACGACCTGCTCATGCAGTACCAGGCCGACACGGCAGCCCTCACGATCGAGCGCCCGATCGAGCTCGAATCCACGGCCCGCGGAGCCGCCATGCTCGCCGGCGTCGGGGCGGGGCTCTTCCCCGGCGTGCGCGACGCGGCCCGCATGTCCCGGGTCGAGCGTACGTTCGAGATCCACATGCAAGCCGACGAGCGACAAACGCACCTCGCCCGCTGGGCCGACGCCGTCGCGCGCGCCCGTTCGTCACGCGCTTGACGCTGCAAAACCCCTGGATCCACCGCCCCGGGCACATCGATCGGCCTTGGACGAGCTCCGCCGTTCGCTGGACGAGCATTTCCAGCGCGAACCTGCTACCTCGCTAATTTCGGATAGAAGGACGTGGGACGCTTGGCAAGCCGGCGCACCTGACGCCTTGGACGAACCGGCAGCGGCGACGCCTGGCACACGGAACATGGCCGAGCTTCCGGCCTGGGGAACAGGCACTATGTTGCGAGAGTTCACCCCAGAGAGACCTCACAGAGCGTAAAATTCTATGTCAACGGAGAGCTCCCGTTCTCACTTGGTTCCCCTGCAGAGGCCCGGCCGGCCCGCCACGCGTCGGGTCGTGTCGCTCGATGAGGAGGAAATGCCGAAGCCTGAAAATCCTTCCGCCGCAGGGGTTGTTTACCGGGACATCCCGATCGATTGGGAGGCGCTGGAGGATGCGTTCGAGAACAACGCGCCCGAGGTCCACTCTTACCTTCACCTCGTGACGGGCGACGTCCTCCGTGTCGTCGACGGAGTGGCCGACCCGCAGATGCACGCGCGCATCGCGGCCGACGCGAACTACCTCCGCATCGACCCGGTGAGTTCACGCGAGCAGTACCGCTGGATGGAGCGGTTCATCCCGATGGTGGAGGACCCGGAGCTCCAGGGAAAGCTGACGCAAGCGATCGACGGCAAGGGCGCATTCCGTCGCTTCAAGGACGTGCTGATGAGCTACGGCCCGGAGCGCGAGCGCTGGTTCTCGTTCCGCAGCGAACGGCTCCGCATCTTCATGGAAGCGTGGCTCAACGCGCACGCGCTGAGCCCGATCGCGCGTCCCGTGTGGGTGCCCGAGCAGCCGCCTGCACGCGCGGAAGGACAGCCCGCGGATCCGACCGCACCGGCGTCCACCAACACGCCGAGCACGCCCCCGCGCGAACGCGAAGAAGCGCCGCGCGAGCTGCGCCGTGGCAAGAGCGTCGAGACGCTCCGCAAGAACCTGCGCGACATCGCGGACGCCCTCGGCCCGCGCGACCTCGACACACTCACGGCCTTCGCCGAGTTCCTGAAGGCAAGGCGCGCAGCTCGTTCGTTCGCTCATCATTACGAGGGCACGCACGGGTACGAGGGCAGCCACGGACCGAGCGAGGAAGAGCCGGCTCCCGCCTCGCAAGAGATCGTCGGCGGCGAAGTCCGTTCGGCCTCGTCCTGACGCGATTTACCGAGACCGCACGATCGTCGCCGTCACGCGCGATCGCGCGGTCTGGAAGTATGCCGCGGTCGCCTCGTTGAGGCGCTTTGCCATCACCCAACGACCAAGCGCCACCGAGATCTGCTCGTACGGCTTGCCCGTGAACGGCGTCGTGCCCGTCCGCAAGAGCGCGCGGAGCTCCGGGTCACTCGGCGCGAGCATCGGCGCGACCATCCGATCGATGTAGAGGCTCGCGCGGGCCTGACGGCGCAGGAACGCATCGATCTCGTCCGAGCCGATCCCCTCCGCCTTCGCTGCTGCGATGAGCTTGTCCCGTCCACGCACGCGTTGCTCGAGCACCGCACGCGCAACCTCGGCGCGGTTCGCGATCTCCGTGGAGTCGGGCGCGGGCAGGACGGGGAGGCTCGCGAGGAGCGTCTCGGCGATGTGACGGTCGAGGGCCGCGCGGACATGCCGATCCGTGAAGGGCGCCGGATCCGGATCGGGATCGGCCAGGGCCTCGAGGCGCGCTTCGAACGCAAGCTCCCGCTCGAAGACGAACTGCGGCCGCGTGACGCCGCCCGTCTCGGGCGCATGCCATCGGACGACCACACGATCGAGCAGCATCGCAGGCCGGGCCTCGGTCTGGGCGCTGGCAGGCGCGGCGAGCGCAAGCGCGGCGAAAACGAGGAAAACGGCCGGGCGCATCGAGGTGCCCACTATAACCCGGGCGTGACGCTCCATCGAGCGCGCCGCTGCGCTAGCCTCGCCTCATGGCCGAAAGCGGCAACAGAGCCTCGTCGCGGTTGCCCATCGCCACGTTGATCGTCTCGATCGCGGCGGCAGCCTCCACGCTGCTGCCCGCGCGCGCAGAGGAGCCTCCGCCCACGGGCCCACACGTGAACGTGCGCGTGGGGCTGGTCTTCGACGTCGGCGGTCGCGGCGACAAGAGCTTCAACGACGCCGCGTACGAGGGCCTGTCGCGCGCGGCACGGGAGCTCGGCGTGACGACCGAGGTGCTCGAGCCGAGCGGCGCGGAAGATCGCGAGGCGGCGATGCGTCTCTTCGGCGCGCGCAACTTCGACCTCGTCATCGGCGTCGGCTTCATCTTCTCGACGGACGTGAACGTCGTGGCGCGTGACTTCCCGCGCACGCGTTTCGCCTGCATCGACTACGCGCCTCCGATGGATGGCGTGATGCCCGAGAACGTCGTGGGCCTTCGTTTCCGCGAGGAAGAGGGCTCGTTCCTCGTCGGCGCCGTCGCCGGGCTCGTGTCGAAGACAGGCCACGTGGGCTTCGTCGGCGGCATGGACATCCCGCTCATCCGCAAGTTCGAGGCGGGCTACCGCGCCGGCGTGCGTGAGGTTTGCCCGAGCTGCGACGTCCACGCGGCCTTCGCGGGCACGACCCCCGAAGCGTTCCGCGATCCGGTGAAGGGCAAGGCGCTCGCGAACAGCCAGATCGCCGCGGGCGCGGACGTCGTTTATCACGCGTCCGGAACGACGGGTCACGGCGTCTTCGAGGCGGCGCGCGACATGGGCGTCAAGGCGATCGGGGTCGACGCCGATCAACACGACGAGATGCCCGGCACGGTGCTGACGAGCATGATCAAGCGCGGCGACGTCGCGGTCTTCGACACGATCAAGGACGTGGCCGAGGGACGTTTCCAGGGCGGGCTACGCACGTTCGGGCTCGCCGAGGAGGCCGTGGGGTACGTCGACGAGGGGCCTCACGCCGCAGGCATCCCCGATGACACGAAGCAGAAGGTCGATGCCCTGGCGAAACGCGTGATCCGCGGCGAGATCAAGGTCCCCGAGCGCTGACCTTCACCACTTCACGAGCACCTTCGGCGGGTCGACCACGACCTTCACGTTCGGCACCTCGAGGAGCACATCGAGGTACGCGCTTCCGGGCTTGCTCACGTCGGCGCCCGAGCTCTTCGGCTCCACGCGCGGGACGAGCGACTCGGGCGAGACCGCGTTCACGTCTTCGTTCGATCCGACGAGACGCACCTTCACCGTCGGCGGCGTCGTCACGGCGCGCGGCAGGCCCACGACCTCGACGCGCAGGTTCGCGAACTCTTTCTTGGCGAGCTCGCGCGCGATCTCGACCGTCGCGATCACGCTCTCGACGTCGTAGTTCACGAGCTTCGGCGGCTTGTCGAGCGGCAAGGGGCGACGGTAGACGCCCTCGGTCAAACCCGTCACGTCGAACGGCGCCGCGCGCGCGTACTGCATGACGTCCACGATCGAACGTGGACCCCGCGCCTGCACCGCCTTCGGCTCCGAGCCGATCACGCCCTTCACCGCGAACATGGCCGCGGGATCGCCCGTGCGCGCGATCTGCACCGGGATCTCGCGCTCCACGACGTCGTCCCAGCGGAGCTCGATCGCGGGCGGATGGATCTCCTCGATCTGCACGCCCGTGGGCACGCGGAACATGCCGGGCTTGAGGTCCATGTTGGTCTCGCGCCCGCCGCGCAGGTTGAGCTGGAGCGTGCCGAGATCGTCGCTGCGCAGATCGTCGAGCTGCGTGCGCGAGCCGCGCAGCGTGACTTTCACCTCGTTCGGGATCTGCGTCATGAGCTGCCGGTTCGCGCTCTCCGGCGGCATGATGGTCACGACGCTGACGGAGAACGTGCGTTGCGCGTTCTCGGCGCCGTGGATGAAGGCGTAGAGCCCGAGCGCGCAGAGCAGCGACAGGATCTTCAGTCCGAGGTTGTCGAGCAGCGCCGCGCGGAGGTTCTCCCGAAGCCCGTCCTTGGCCGTCATGAGTCGTCACCGTGGGTGGGGCTGCCCGCGCCTTCGCCCGTGCCGGCGGGCGTGCTCGAAGGCGTACTCGAAGGCGTGCTCGAAGGCGTCGTGGAGACCGCGGGCGGAGGCATGGTCGTCGCGGTCGAGGCCGGCGGCGCGGGATCCGAGGACGGCGGCGGCGGCACCGAGGACGTGGGCACGAACGTGTTCGGCACACGCATGCTCGGCGCGCCCACCGAGACCGGCGGCATCTCCGTCGTCGTCGCCGGGCGCATCGGCATGGCCGTGCTCTGCGGCATACGCGACGGAGGTCCGCCTGGGGCCGCGGGCATCGGCGTCGCGCCGACCGGGACCGGCGTTGGAAGCGTCTGGCGCGGCGGAGGCGGCGGTATCGGCTGCGTGCGTGCAGGCGGCGCCGGCGGGGGCGGCGGGGCTGTGGGCTTGCGCGCGGCGGCGGCGGCCTTCTGCTTCTTGCGTGACGAGCGCCCGAAGAGGCCAAGCAACGCGTGCCGGAGCGACTGACCGTCGAGATTCGAGACGATGTTGCCGCTGAAGCAGAAGCTGATCGTCCCGCGCTCCTCGCTCACCACGACGACGACCGCGTCCGTCTCCTCCGTGATGCCGAGCGCTGCGCGGTGGCGTGAGCCGTGGCTCGCGTCGAGCACCTTGGTCTCGGGCATCGGGAAAAACACGCCGGCGCGCGCGATCTTGAGGTCGCGGATGAGCACCGCGCCGTCGTGCAGCTTGTTCACAGACTCCGGGACGAACATGCTGACGAGCAGCTCGCGCGTCACCACCGAGTCGAGGACGATGCCCTCGCTCTTGCAGAACTCGAGCACGTTGGCGTCCTGCTCGAACGCGATGATCGCGCCCATGCGATGGCGCGCGAGCTCCGTCGCCGCCGCCACGACCTCGTCGATCACGCGCGACTGCTGCTCGCGCCCGCTGGCGAGCCACGCCTTCGATCCCATGCGGATGAGCGCGCGGCGGATGTCGTTCTGGAAGACGACGACGACGATCAGGATGATCGACGAGAGCAGCCACGAGAGCAGGTGCAGCAGCGTGACCAGCTCGAAGGTCTTCGCCGCGAGGTAGGTCAAAAAGACGATGCCGAGGCCGATGCCCATC